>JASFGC010000024.1:0-19120 GCA_050123975.1 Syntrophobacterales bacterium
GATATCTTTGGATGCCCAGCTTGGCAGTGGACTCCTGCGTGTCCACGATAATATCCTCTGGCCCGGATATTTCATGCATTGCTGTCGCGAGACCGCGAAGCTGGGAACCCGCTTGTCGCAGATGCCGCTTGCGGTGCGGGACTGAGCGGAGTGCAGCGAGCGCGAATTAGATGGGTGTGCCACCTGGCAACCGCAGGGTGTTGGTTTCCGTACCTGATCGGTACGTCGCAGGGGCCGACACCCGAGGACGCCAGGAAGGACGGCCAAATCCGTGGTCGCAGCAAGTAATTCATGAAATATCCGGGCCAAATCCTTTCCACCGTGTCACCTTTGGCTAAGCTTGTTTAGAATCCGATCCATATTCCAATCCACCGGTAACCGAACTGCCTGCCCTGCCCTGGTGCGATACAGCAGATAACCATGGCTGAGACCAAATTCGAAAAGCTCTTTGGTAATAGCCACATCTTCCTTGCAGTAGTCCGTTACCGCATCAAGATTTCCTTCCCGAAACCAGCGCACTGCCTGGATCCCATCGGCAATTTTTGCTTTTCCCAGAGTCTCCTCAGCCAAGTGACCCAGGCTGAGGCGAAAGCCCAAACGGCTGTGAATGTCTTCCAGAATATCAAAGGTTGGTAGCGTCTGAAAGTCCAGAGCGGTGTAGGCACCCAACACTCGGTAATCAAAACGCTTGATATTAAATCCCACCACCAGATCGAAGTTTTGAAGCCGTTCAATCAGGCTTTCAACCTGCTCTTCGGTAAACGTTTCATAGATATCGGAGCGCTTGTCATACAGAACTGCCACCGCTAACCGCATGAGATGGACATTCCCCCACCCCCCAACTTCGTCCGCCAGTCGCTGGGTTTCGATATCAAACAAACCCACTGCCGGGTCACTGCCTTTGTCTTTCTCCCTGTCCTCTTCCGGTACAGCCACAAAATCTTCCCCTTGTTTTCTCGATTCCACCTTCAGGGGAACCTCGCCGAGCAACCCCTTCACTAGAAGCAAAGCAGCGGTCTTGTCCAATGGTTTGTTGCCAGCGCCACACTTGGGTGAATGAATACAGGAAGGACATCCCGAATCACAAGGACAACCTCCGATCAGCTCTCCTACCTTCACTAAGAGCTCCTCTATCATCTCGAAACCACGAGCTGCCAGCCCTACCCCACCCTGGTATCCGTCATAGATAAAAACAGCGCTCTTATGCGTCTGCGGATGGAGAGGCACGGCAATTCCACCAATGTCATTGCGGTCACACAAAGCAAAGAGGGGAAACATACTAATCAAGGCGTGCTCCAGGGCGTGAATGCCACCCATAAAGTGAAGCCCCCGCCTGAGTACCATCTCTTGCAAGACATCTTCGATTTCCAGCCAGAGCCCGATGGTCTCAAAGCTCTGTGGCGGCAGATCCAAAGATAGTTTATCCAGCAGCTCGCCACTGTATAAATTACGCTTCTCATACCCCACCACTTGCTCGGTGACCCGTATGCGACCTAATCGCGCTATAAAATTGGCAACCGGGCGACTGCGTTCCACCGCTAATATCTCAGTCTCCTTCTCACTCAGAGCCCTGGTGTAGTAGCGGGTTTTGATTGGTTTAACGAACACATCCTGTCGCTCGAGATCAAGGCGGGTCACCAGGTGCTGCTGGCCTCTGTGAAGATAGATTGCCCCCTGATGGCATTCCTTGAAAACCCTCAAGCCATCATTTTTCCCCACCACCTTATCACTGGACTCGTCAACAATAGTGTAGCCCTCCCCCACACTCCGGATATCCACCAGACGCTGCGGCTGCCGCCTGGCAGCATACCAGACATCTCCCTCAGCGCTTCGCAACAGATCACCGCTGACCTCAAGCACTGGCGCCCTGGTGGCTAGAATGTTACCGCGCGCATAGAGATCATCATTTTCACGCAAGGGGATCTCTGCGGCAGCACAAGGAAGATGAGCATCCAACACGTCGGTATTATCTGGATCCACCACGGCTGCCTCGAAAGGTCTTTGAAAAAAGTCTTCGGGGTAGCGCATGAAGTACTGGTCAAGGGCATCTGGCTGGGCGATCAGGATCACCAGCGAATCTCGCTCTCCCCTCCCCACCCTGCCGCTGCGCTGCCAGGTATTGATAATAGTTCCTGGATAACCCACAAGGATACAACTATCCAGGCCGCCGATGTCGATACCCATCTCCAGAGCACTGGTAGAGATCACTCCAGCCACAGAACCGCTGGCCAATCCTTTTTCAATCTCCCGCCTTTCCTCGGCAAGAAAACCAGCACGGTAGGAGCTGACTCTGGTAGCAAGCTCAGGAGCAGCCTCAGCAACATTCATGTGAAGGATTTCAGTAAGCTTGCGCGCTTGGGTGAAAGCGATGGTTTTGAGCCCTTCTTGCAAGGTCTTTACAAAAAGACGTCCAGCTACAGTGGTGGCGCTACTGTCAGGATTAATGAAGAAGAAATGCCGCCCTGCTTGAGGGGCGCCGCTTTTTTCAACCGCCCGAAACTTCATTCCGGTTAAGCGATTGGCGAAATTTCTTGCATTGGCAATAGTAGCTGAAAGCAGAATGTACCTGGGTTTGGACCCGTACAGCTGACACACTCGCTGCAGTCTCCGCAGAATCTGAACCACGTGTGAGCCGAAAATACCGCGGTAGGTATGTACTTCATCTATTACCACAAGGCGCAGGTTTCGAAAAAAATCTTCCCACTGCTGATGGAAAGGCAAAAATCCTAAATGAAGCATATCCGGATTGGAAATTATCAGGTGGGGCAGGTTCTCTTTAATGCGGCGGCGACGACTCGCAGGGGTATCCCCGTCGTAAAGAGCAGCTTCTAGCTGCAGCTCGTTTGGCAGTTCCTGATTGAATGAGACGAAGGCCTGATATTGATCTTGCGCCAAAGCTTTTAAAGGAAAGAGGTAGAGGCCGTGACCATTCTTTTCCTCACTCAGCAACTCCACCAGGGCAAGATTGTAGATCAGCGACTTGCCGCTGGCAGTTGGCGTGGCGATAACCACATTCTCACCGTTTCGAAATCGGGAAAGACCTTCTGCCTGGTGCTGGTAAAGTCTCGTAATGTCCTCTTTGGCTAGAGCTGAGCGTAAGGGCGGAGCAAGCGGTGGATCGAGGTTTCCATAGATCACACCACCACTCGGAATAAATTCATGATGCACCAATCGGGCGCCTGGAAGCGGAGCAGTTTTCAAATATTCGATAAACCTTTGCATATTCACTGACCGTTCAAGTCGTTCAAATTATTAATTAGTTAATTAGAGAATTAGAAAATTAGAAAATTAGAAAATTAGTTGGTACGACAAGATCGCGGCTGCCCTTCGACAGGCTCAGGGCGGGAAAGCCGCTCCCACAGGATAATTTACTTTTTTTCGCTATGCGCCATGCGCTCTGCTCTATGCTTAGACAAACAGGGGCACATGAGTGAAGCTTTCCACATCCACCAGTCCCTGATCCGTGAGCTTCAGTTTGGGTATGACCGGCAAGGCCAGAAATGAGAGAGCCATGAAGGGATGCTCCAAAGTTGCCCCCAACTCCAGAGCAGCTCGATTGACTTCTTGTTTCCCTACCACCACCTGTTCCAAAGAAGCGGCTGTCATGAGCCCGGCAACAGGGAGCGGTAGCTGCGCTCGAACCTGACCATCACTTACCACCACCAGTCCACCACCCAGGTCTCTCAAGGTGTTGGCGGCAACCACCATGTCAGAATCACTTACTCCTACCACAATCAGATTATGAGAGTCGTGAGCCACCGTGGAAGCAAGCGCTCCCTTACGCAGTCCGAAACCACGGACAAAGCCAAAGCCTTTGCGGCCACTACCCCGGTGCCGTTCAATCACGACCATTTTCAGCAAATCACGATTTACATCGCTCACAACCTGACCCTGACGCTCTGCCACAGTAACTATATCTTCCTCGGTTATAAGTGTATTTGGAACGGCACGGATGACCCGCATCTCAGAGCCCTTAGCCTGCAACCGCAGGTCTTCCTCGTGTAACTCTTCCAGGTTCATGGAAATCAGTTGAATCTTTTCCGCCAGCGGTTTCGTAGCCAGCAAGCATATACCATCTTCTGCTACCAGCTTTCCTTTTTTGTACACCCGACCGATGTGCAGAGGCTGCAAGGACTTGAGCAACACCATATCAGCCTGATATCCTGGCGCAATGGCACCCAGGGTGCGCAGGCCGAAGTAGCGGGCCGGGTTAAGGCTAACCAGTTGGATGGCGGTTATGGGGTCGATGGACAGTTGCATTGCCCTCTTCAAGACCCGATTCATGTGCCCTTGCTCCAGCAGATCCTCTGGATGGCAGTCGTCACTGACGAGCATGCAGCGCTCTTTTGTTTGAGCGGTCACCAACGGTGCCAGTTCCTCCAAGTCTCGAGCCTGACTCCCTTCCCGCAGCATAATGTGCATCCCTTTGGCGAGTTTTTCCCTGGCCTCTTCAAGGCGAGTGCACTCATGATCGGAGCCTATCCCTCCGCACAAATAGGCATCTAGCTGAGCACCACTGAGTCCGGGGGAATGTCCATCAATAGTTTTGTCCAGAAAACGTTCTAACTTGTCCAAAATTGTCTGGTCACCCATAATCACCCCGGGGAAATTCATCACCTCCGCGAGTCCTAAAACCCTGTTATTTTTGGCTAACTTTTCGATTTCATCACCGCTCAATTCCGCTCCGGCTGTCTCCAGGTGAGTTGCAGGCACACAAGAAGGGGCCATGTAGAAAACCTCTAGCCCGATGTCCTCGCTGGTCTCGAGCATAAACTGGACACCGACAACACCTGCAACATTGGCAATCTCATGAGGATCAGCAACCACGGTTGTGGTGCCATGGGGAAGTACAGCCCGAGCAAATTCGGCTGGAGTAAGCAGACTGCTTTCCAGATGAAAATGTCCATCAATAAAACCTGGGGCCAGTATCTCGCCATCGAGTTCGACAACCTCATTCGCCTGACGCTCCCCAAAACCCACAACCACGCCATCGAACACGGCAATGGAATTTGAGGCCAGCTCTCCCGTGAAAACGTTGACCATCTTTCCACCCCGAAAAAGAAGATCAACGGGCCTGTCACCCCTGGCTGCCTCAAGTCGCCTTGCTAGTCGCTGCCGCCACTCAGTCATTTTTTAGCTCCGCTCAAGCTACCAAGACTAGATAGGAAGGCTTAACCACAAAGAACACAAGGGACATAGCGCAGAGCGTTTGGTGATCAGTGAACAGTAAACAGGTCTGCTCTGCAAGTGTTTACCATTTGCCGTCTCTCTTTTCTCGCTATGCGCTATGCTCTTTGCGCTCTGCGTCAGTTGTGCTCTTCGTGACCTGCGTGGTTCAATCCCCCAGATTCAATTGGCCTGAAAGCGGGCTCACTATAACAAAATTGCCCCGGAGCAACAACTAAGCACATCAAATCAAACGTTCCCTACAGACGGCTGTAAATGGAACCAAACGTGATACAGACAACTTTTTGATATCATATAAAAAACCGCATTTTTACCCATTTGGAACCAAACCATTTGGGGGGAATAGATCCCACCATTCCGCTAGGCGGCAATTCATTGGCTCAGCCATAGCTGGGATGGGCAGTTGGACAAGGGCTCCATGATGGGTGAGTCGATTCCTATTTTGATTGACAGGAGCTGAAAGTTTGCTAGAATGAAAAAAGGTTTAGTGCTGTGAACCCCAGGCTCGCTGTCAAAGCGAGAGGGGGTGGATATGGACTACAATGATAGGATGATCATTAAGACCATTGAGAGTCCTTGCCGCGGCTGTTCTAGACTGGATGAAGATCGGGAATTGTGCATGCGAGATTGTGACAAACTAGCTGCCTTCCAAAAAGCTATGGTCAAGTTCCAGGAAGAGAAAGTACACTGGTTTTCTGCCCGTCTTCGCGCTGCCTAGATCTTTTCAGCAGCCCAGTAAGCATTCTTACAGACACTTCTTTTACCTTAACATCTTTATCTAAACTGCGCTTCCTGTGCGGATCAGATGCTTAATACCTGTCTCCCTTTGTTTTAATGAAGAGTATCCTCTCCCTCACTTTCTTCTGGCCTATAATACGACCAGGCATGTTCGCAGTGCGGACAGGCCAGGGGTATTTTTTCACCGGGCTCGGCGGTCATGCCCTCCAGTTCCAGGTCAAAGTAAAAGCTTTCGCCGCACTTGGCGCACTGGAAATGATCCATTTCTCTCTCTCAATATCATCCGTGGAAATTACCACATTAGAGATCGTTCATTTAGTACCATACTGAAGAAACGGAGTGGTAAAGTCTATGAAATCCCAAACTACAAGCACCAAATTACAAACAAATCCCACATTCCAATATTCAATGACCAAAACACAAAACTGGTTTGGAATTTGGAATTTTGGTCATTGTGATTTGTTTGATATTTGTGATTTGTTATTTGGAATTTGTATTCCTCCATTACTCCAAAACGTCTCGCAATCTTTAACTGAATACCTGTTCTATCAGTCTTCTTCCAAACACTGTTTCACCAAACGCGCCGTGTGTTTGCAGAACGACAACCCTACATGATTTACTATTCGAGTCTCAACGTTTTCCGCCCCATCGCCGGTGAGTTTGGCAGATTCATTGGGGAGGACCAAGTTGTCTACAATGGTGTAGATGGCATAAAAACGGCCGCTTTCCGGCATCTGAAGTTCCCGATTCAGTTCCTCCAGAAAGGGACTGCCCGGAATCATCTCTTTCACCGCCTTGCCCACTCCCAGAACCGCCAGTTTTGAGCCGGCATGAGGACTCCCCAAGGTAACAACCCTCCGGACTTTAGTGGTTCCAGGATGATTCGCCAGATAGGAACGAATCACAAGGCCGCCCATGCTATGACCCACCAAGTCCACCTGATTGCTTCCTGTTTCTGTTAAAACCGCATCAACTTCTTCGCTGAGCATTTCGCCAAAATCTTGAATTGATCGAAATTTTCTCGGCAAATTTATGGCCTTAACATGCTGCCAGCCCCATTTGCGAAACCAACGCAGGTAAAGATAGAAGGCTGTGTGGTTATGGTAAAGGCCATGTACAAAGAGAACCGGTGTCCGGTCAGCAGGACCTGGAGGTAAGCGATAGAAACTACGATACAATGCGGTCGTTGTTGTCGCCAGAACCATAAGATGACTATATAAACTCCAGAGAAAACCTCTGAGTAGCAGGAGAGATACTGTACCCCGCGAACGCAAAACCTCCAGGTGTGAGCCGTTGGCGGATTCATAGTAAAAGATCAAGTAAGTCACTGCTACCAACGACCACCAAAGCAACAGAATCAAGAGAAGCCAACACATGTTCACCTCGTACTTAACTCTAACGTTACACACCCAAACCGGCAAAAATCGCTGCGCTCGCGTGATAGCACGCCATCTGCGAGCGTGCTCGCCTCGGACAGGATCTCACGTACGTCAAAGTACTGTTCATCCTGTCCGAGCCTGCGCGCGTCCACATTCGACGCACTCTGACGCGTTTTTCCTCGCTGTTGGTATGAAACATTAGAGTTTACCTTTACTAATTCGCAGTTCACGCATACACTATGGCCGCAAAACTTTTGGAGGAAATCATTGATCCAACTTGGCCCTCTTCACATCAAGAATCTCAGGGTAGACCCGCCGCTGATCCTGGCCCCCATGAGCGGTCTGAGCCACACTGTCCTCCGACAGTTAATAGCTGAATACGGTGGTTGTGGTCTTTATTATTCCGAGATGCTCAGTGCCCGGGCCCTTCCCTTGGAGACCCCCCATTCCTCTCCGTGGTTGCGCACTACTACCAGAGAGCGGCCAATCATTTACCAGTTGTTGGTTTCGTCTGCAGACGAACTGCCCACCGCTATAGAGAAAATTGAATCATGCAATGGAGATGGGCTGGACTTGAACATGGGATGCACCACTGCCCTCATAATTAAACGGGGTGGAGGTATTTCCCTGATGAAAGATCTAAAACGCACTGAAGTGATAGTTAAAAGCAGCCGTAGTGCAACGAGCTTGCCGCTTACCGCAAAAATCCGTTTGGGCTGGACTCTTGATTGGGACACCCTGAAAGATTTTTGTTTGATGCTTCAAGACAGCGGGGTGGATGCGATTTCTGTACATCCACGGCTGAAACAGGATCGATTCAAAAGGCCAGCCAGATGGGAATACATCGGCATGGTCAAAGAGCTTGTCGATATCCCGGTTATCGGTAATGGCGACGTTGACTCGCCAGAGGCAGCCATGCGGATGTTCAAACAAACCGGGTGCGACGCAGTTATGATCGGTCGTGCTGCTGTGCGGTGTCCCTGGCTTTTTCGCCAAACAGCCGCCGCTCTTTTACCTCATATTTACAACCAGAGCCCGCCTGAACCGCCTGATACCTACAACCGTTTCCTCTCTCTCTTGGAAACTTCTTTTGAACCTGAATATACCTTTCCCCTCCTCAAACGGTTCACTTTTTACTTTGCCAAGAATTACGCCTTCGGCCACACTTTGTGGAGGCTGGTCCACAATGCCGGTTCTGTGGCCAAAGCGGCCGAGCTTGCCAATGAGTTCTTCAGCACCCAAACACCTAACCGTGCCTAAGTTCTCTTTGAAAGATCCCAAATACCGGGTATGGGCCGAGCACATTTACCACAGCGGCCTTTTTTTAGGTGCAAGACTTCAACTCGGTAACCTCGGCGCTGGATAAGTCTGGTCCCGCATTTTGGACAGTCTGTGTGCTCGCCGGGATGGCCGGGAACATTGCCAATGTAAACAAATTGGAGCCCGCTTTGCAAAGCTGTTTCTCGCGCTCGCTCCAGGGTAGACACCGGGGTTGGCGGGAGACTTTTCAGCTTGTACAGGGGGTAGAACCTGCTAAAGTGTAACGGCACCTCCGGTCCTAACTCATCTTTAATCCACCTGCACATGGCAGCCACTTGATCCATGTCGTCATTCTTACCCGGTACTATTAAAGTAACTATCTCAGTGTAAACACCTAAGCCTTTGAGCCTCTTCAGTGTCTCCAGCACGGGCTCCAATGTCCCTTCAGTGATTTCTCTATAGTACGATTCGCTAAAGCCTTTCAAATCGATGCAGGCCGCGTCCAGATATTTACCCAGTTCTTGAAGTGGGGCAGCATTGATGTAGCCATTGGAGTGCATGACCTTCAACAACCCTTGCTGCTTGGCCAGCATCCCAATATCTATCATGTACTCTGTGAATACAGTTGGTTCCACATAGGTGGAGGCGATGGATTTGCACTGGTAACGGCCGGCTAACTGGACCGCCTGCTCTGGCGTCATTTGGTAATTGTGAGTATCATCCGGTCGGGCTTGGGAAATCTCCCAGTTTTGACAGAACTTGCAGTCGAAATTGCAGCCTGCGGTGGCAATGGAAAAAGAGCGGCTTGTTGGAAGCACGTGGAAAAACGGCTTTTTCTCAATCGGGTCAACATGCACTGCACATGGGTTGCCGTAAACCAGAGAATAATAGCGCCCACCAATGTTTTCCCGAACCTCGCAATATCCCCGCTCCCCCGGCTCTACTTCACAGGAGTGCGGACAGAGTTCGCAACGGACACTGCCATCTCCCAGGGGGGTGTAAAATGGAGAGAGCTTGCGACCAAGGTAGCCCTTTTTCAAGCCCAGAGCGTGCGATTCTGAGGTGTCCATCAGCAAGAGCGAGGATTCCAGGCCGGCACACAGAAGGGCACAACGCCCACACTGTTTCAAAAAATCTCGTCTGCTAATACTCTCACTCATTTTCTTAAAACCGTTGAATTCGTAACTTCGCCGGTGATAGGTAATGGATCATTGGTCATAGGTTGTTACCCATAACCCATTACCCATCACCTATGACCTGAGAATCCTTTCTCGCCTTTCCCGCCCGTTCCTGCCTTTTCCCCGTCTCGCTCTTCTCGCCCAACCTCACGTCCCGCTTCCTTCTGCATACCCCGTGCTCTCCCCTACTGGCGCTTCTTGGGTCCTCGCTTCTAAAACATGCGAGGCTCATAAATCATCGGCGGAGAATACATCGGCGGAGAAGATGTAGATCTCTGTCTTCTTGTCCTTCCAAGCATCCTCTGGCAGGCCGGCTTTTGTGCAGGTGTGCTTTAAAAAGGTGGTGCGATCCCAACCCCATTCTGTCGCCACCTGTGGCAAGAGTAATCCATTGCTACTACCCCGTTTCATGTAAATGCCGTGTTTGCCAACTTCTATTTCATCCACCTCTTTAATCCGCTGGAGTGGGGTGAGAACAGAAATCTCATACTCGAGCAGGCCTAATTCCTTTGAGGAAACCGGTGGGAACCGGGGATCGTGGAAAGCAGCGGCCTCGGCCATCTCGATAATTGTTTTGATTAAAGGTTCTTTGGCGCGAATGTGACCGATGCAGCCCCTGAGCTTGCCTTCCTTGTGAAGCGTCACAAACGCTCCTCTCTTCTCTTGCAAAGTCGGAGAGTCTACTGCGAGTTCAGGCGTTTTCTCACCACGACAATGGGACTCCACCACATTCCGAGCAATCTCGAGCAGCTGCGCTTTTTCCTCAGGGGTGAGCCCCAAACTCACGCCAACTCTTTTCTTTTTGGATTCCTTGCCTTTGGCTGTATCGGAGTCGACCCATAGAGCAGCAGCCATGTAACCCACGACACCACTGTGATCTCCAGTAACATCACCTGAGTTGGCATAGTGCAGCACTCGGCTTTTGTCTGCCCCTAGGCGTCGGGCAATAAGCATGGCAGTGACCATGGGTCCACCACCACAAGCCTCACACAACCCATTGGCGAGATCATCGCTCAACCCTTGTGGATCAAAATCATTCACCTTGTCCAGGACCACCTGATCCAACCGCTTTGCCTGTTTATACGGGTGGAAGTGGGAAAGATCAGAACTCGCAACCACCAGAGCCGAGTTGTTCTTAATGCAATCAGCCACCGCCTCTGCTAACCACTGGCAGGTCGCAAAATCCTGGTTTCCCATGACCAGGGGAACAAGCTTGGCATTAGGCATGAGCACTTGAAGAAAGGGAAGCTGGATCTCCAGCGAATGTTCCTGACTGTGGGCCTCAGCGACATACTCTATGCGGCTTTCTCTCTGTTTCAGTGCCGAAATCAACTCTCGATCCAGAGTTACCACACCCAATGGCGTGCGATAACCACCTCGATCGTACACAGATACACCTCGAAAATAGGAGCGATGGCTGGGGGCAATGACCACAACACTAGAGAATTTCCTTTCTCCTAATAGCTTATAGGCGTAGGCAGCAACCTGTCCCGAGTAGCGGTAACCAGCATGGGGGGATATGAGGGCGATGAGTTGTCCTTGGAGATCAACCGTTGCAGCCTGGCTTAAATAGTCCTGGATGTCCCGCTGCAGGCGAGAGGCATTTCCCGGATACCAGGATCCGGCAATCACCGACTCACGAATTTTATCTGACGGCATGGGCTTACCCTCCATCGCGGCCGCATTGTGGGTGTTCAAACTCATACACAGAGAGAGGATGGCGGCCAGGGTGGCAAAAATTAAAAACCGGAGAGTCATATTGTCAGCGCAACCTTTCTTGCTGTTGGAGGCAGGCGATTCGCTAAACATACGGGCCAGAATACGTTGTCTACGTAAGCGCTGATAGATTGGTCCTATTCTATTAAGAGCTGTGAACTCTGTCAACAAGGCGTGCTCCAGAAGTTATCCCAAAAATAGATGGTTGATGTTTGTAGATTGAAGCTATGTGCGAGTAGAGGTTTCATTTGAAGGGGAAAATGTCTTCCTGGTGTTTCTTCTGTCGTTCCGAGGCTCCGGCCTGGTCACTTCAAGCGCAGCTGTGGGCGGGGGAAGGCACCCCCTCCCTGTTCCCCGTTCCTGCGGAACGGGGCCAGGGGCTCCCCCACCCACACCTGCGGAAGTGGCACAGGCCTATCACCAGTCACTCAGAAGAAACACCAGGAAGGCCAGAGGGGAAGGCTGCAAAACAACGAGCATCTGAGCCACCACTCTTTTCGCATCTCAGCCTGGCTGGATCCAGCATGAAAATTTGGTGCTTTCGAAACAGGGACACTGCCATAAGATGGTGCGAATTGCTCGTTGTGGAGGAGCCTTCCCTTTTGGCCTGAGTCGCTCATAACATTTTTGGGATAACTCTTTGGGGTCCTTAAGACTGGCTTCTCATCCAGGGTGAGCTGGAGTATACTAGCATCTCGGCACGTGGTACTGATGAGGCGGTCCATGCTCAATTCCAACCATTTTCTTGACCAGATTACCATCGTCCTGCACCGGCCCCGGTTTCCTGAAAACATAGGAGCAGCAGTGCGGGCAGCCTGCAATATGGGAATCTCTCGGCTGGTGTTGGTTGCGCCGGAGGACTGTGACCTTACCCGCATCCTTAAGATGGCCACCCATGCCGCGGCTGACCTCGTGGAAAACATGGAGGTGCAGTCTGATCTGGGCACAGCCTTGAAGCCTTTTCAGTACATTGTGGGAACCACCGCCAGAACTGGAGGACAACGTCAAGAGCTTAAAACACCCCGTGAGATAGCGGAGAAGCTGGTACCCATCTGTGCCACCAATCAGGTTGCCTTGCTCTTTGGACCAGAGGATCGGGGACTTACCAACGCTCAGCTCAGATACTGTCACGCTCTGGTCACGATTCCCACCTTGGGTTTTTCCTCATTGAATCTGGCACAGGCAGTGATGATACTCTGCTACGAACTTATGTTGGCAGGCGACAAGCCAACCGATCGCTTTTCACCACGTTTGGCCACTCGACGCGAGCTTGACGGTATGTATGAACACTTGAAGGAAACATTTATAAAGATCAACTTCATCAATCTTGACAACCCCGACTATTGGATGCAAAACATCAGACGTTTCTTCTCCAGGATCGGACTTCGGGCTCGTGATGTTAAAATAATTCGCGGGATTTGCCGTCAGATTGATTGGTACACACAAAGAACAATCGAGAATATAGATCAACTTGAAGATAAGTAAAGAATATAGAAGTGGTTGATTGATTGCGAAGGAGTCAGGAGTCAGGAGTCAGAATCCAGTAGGCATAGAGCTTAGAGCATAGTGAGGCAATTTCGAATTGATATTTAACCCTCGTCTCGCTCGACCTCACGTCTCGCCAGTCTCGCCGCATGCACTCTACTGACCTGCCCCAAAAGACCAAGTTCCCGGAACACTTATGAACCAGTTTTATATGGGAGCGTGCTCCGGGCCTTGTGCGGTTAGTAAACCAGTCCTACCCGCTCTTTCGCCAGTTCTAGGGTTGGAAGAGCTTTTGCCCTGGCCTTCTCAGCGCCGGCTTTCAGAACTTCCCGAACACGGTCAGGAGCCTGCTCCAGTTGTTTTCGCTTCTCCCGCGCCGACCCGAAAAATTCCCATATTCGACCGAAAAGTTCACTCTTGACCTCACTGTATTTCAGCCCGCCCTTTCGATAGCGCTCTGCCAGGTCAGTCTTCTCATCTTCGCTCAGAAAAAGAGAAATAATGGCGAAGAGATTGCATGTGTCTGGGTCCTTCGGATCTGCTACGGGGGTGGAATCGGTGACGATTCCACCAATCTTTTTTCGGAGGCTTTCCTCGGTCGTAAAGATCTCAATGGTGTTTTCATAAGACTTGCTCATCTTCCTGCCGTCTAACCCTAGGACTGTGGGTATATTTGGATTAATCTCCGCCTCGGGAATCACAAAAGTCTCTCCGAACACATGATTGAATTTGATGGCAATGTCACGTGCGATCTCAAGGTGCTGCTGTTGATCTTGGCCCACCGGAACTTTTTCCGATTGATAGAGGAGAATATCTGCGGCCATTAATACGGGATAAGAAAGAAGTCCATGATTTGGAGACAACCCTTGAGCTATTTTGTCTTTATAGGAGTGACTCCTGAGCAGAAGCCCCACCGGGGTGACATTGTTGAGTATCCAGGTCAATTCCGTCACCTCCGGCACGTCGGACTGTACCCAGAAAATGGACTGATCCGGATCCAACCCTAGAGCGAGAAAATCCATAGCGGCTTCAACGGTCCCTTTGGAGAGTTGCTTGCCGTCAGTCACTGAAGTCATGGCATGATAGTTGACGATAAAGCAATAGAGCTCACCTATCTCTTGGTACTCAATCATAGGCTTCATCATGCCGAAGTAGTTACCTATATGCAGACTGCCTGAAGGTTGAATGCCTGAAAGTATGCGCATTATTGCTTGCTCCTTATCCAGATGAAAGTCAAAGGTTTCTTTTACCCCATTTGAGAAAATATTCAACTACTAAATTGTCTGCAGGTGCCTTTCTCTTGCATGTGTTTGTCAACTTGGGGTAAACTCTCCCGAGTCCGTCGAAGCAGTCATGAGGTTCTGTACCTGTTTGTTAACTGTCTTCGCCCTGGATATACCTCCGATGACCTCTCATACTACTGAAAGGATGAAATGCTATGGCACAATGTAAAGCTTGTCTGGTCTATTGCATGGATTTTCGCCTTCATGAGGCACTCGCAAACTTCTTTGCTGAGCAGAAACTGGAAGCGGATGGAGCCGATGTCATTCGGGTCGGTGGAGCCATCAAGAGCCTGGCCCAACCCAAGGAAACCCGCGACCGGGAGTTCTTATTGGAACAGCTGAACGTTGCCTACGAACTCCACGGGGTGCGCCAGTTCTATCTCATCAACCACGAGGACTGTGGGGCCTACGGTCTCGAAGACGTCATCGACAGTCCAGAGGAATTTGCCACCCATCAAGAGGATCTCCGTGTTGCCAAAGCTCTCGTCCAGGATCGCTTTCCTGACACGGAAATTCTCACCTACTTTATGAAACTCAGTGGAACAGCAGAACCAGTCGATTAAAACGCAAAGCGCAGAGCGCCAGGCGCAGAGCGTTGAGAGGAATTTTTCTCGCTTTGCGCCTGGCGCTTGGCGCTTTGCTCATGTGCACAAAATTATACATTCAGATATCTAATTGTGCATTAAAATGCTTCTTTGGTTGCCTCTTCCTGAATGCTGCATCTTCCTCACTTTGCACGCTGTCTCACCTATAACTTGTTAGCATCACTCTACTTTTCTTTTTGCATTACATACTTGCATTCCGCTAGTTAAGCATCTGAGACCACTTCAACCCAATATTTCCATGGCATAAGCCTTGCTTGATAACCACATGGCGCAAAAATATAAATCTGTTTGGCTGAGGAGATGATTATGAAAACGGTTGGCGCCCTCATCACCGTACTTACGCTCGTGGTGATAGTCACCGGTTTTTTTACTTGGACTCAACCAACCAATCTGACCTCACAAGCTTACGCCAAGGAAATAACTGATACGAGCAAGATAATCGCGGACACTCTCGCTGCTCATAAGCTCACCTGTTTGAGCAGAGACGGCGTGATCAATACGGTTTTGCTCGATGGCAAATGGATAGAGGTTCGGGAAGTGGAACTCATCAACCGAACCCTCGTGATCAGAACTGATGTAGGGAACATTAGTCTGGCAGCGGTGGTCAATAACCCTTAAGCTTTTTCCTTTCTTTCTGGTGGCGGTCCTTTCTGAGGACCGCCTTTTTTTTTGCCCTGTTTTGAGTTGCTGTGACTTTCAAATGCACGTTCTCGTGGAAAGATTCTTCTTTTTGAGTTAAAAAGGCTTTGACAGTTGTTGCACTATTTTTTAGAATTGTTATAATTATCACGAGCTCTAGGCGGTTGCTAAAACGGACTGTTTTTGCTGATTTGGGCCGATTTTTTTAACCGACTACCGATGTTGAGGTTCAGGTTAGCGACCCTACAGTGAGGAGGACTTTCTACCATGAATGAGTTGCTGGCTCCAGGTGGCAGCCTTGAAATGGTGTCAGAGGTTTTTGCCAGTGGTGCTGATTCTGTCTACGTAGGAGCGAAGGGATTCAGCCGAAGGAAATGTGCCTGGGAACTGGAAGATAGCCAGATCAAAGAGGCAATCAGTATTGCTGCCGACTATGGTGGTAAGGTGAGGGTGGCCATCAACACCGACGTTTCTGAAGAAAAATTCTTTCGCGTTCTCAGCAAGGCATCCAAGTGGGCTCAATGGGGCGTGGAAGGCGTGATCGCCAAAACCCCAGAACTAATGCGGCTGATTAAACGCGACCATCCTGAACTGACCATCCACGCTAGTGTTGGCTGTAATATCCGTACCAAAGAAGAAATGGAATACTACCGGGAGGCCGGTGCTACTCAGGTTGTGGCCTCAACTGAAATCAACACCCTGGAAAAGTTGGTTCGCTTCAAGCAGGAGGCAGACGCAGTTGGCCTCCTAACCGAAGTACTCATCCATGGCAACCGTTGCATCGGCGGCGTAGGGAACTGCCTGTTCCACGAAATAACCAGTGATTCTTATGTCAAAAAGACCTACACGGATGAGGATGGCCACGAAGTCGTTGAATATCAGGGGTGGCCTGACAAGAGTGGAAGCTGCTACCGCTTTTGCTTGCTGACCGAAGCTCAAAGAGAGAAACTGATGCGGCGGAAAGGCAAGAGCAATAAAGAAATCACTGCCGTGAATGAAAAAATTCGCCGCAATCCCAATGTAGCCTTTGCCATTCAGGGCGAGGAATTTAAGAACTACATTGATTTGGGCCTGCATACTCTGAAAGTCCAAGGCCGTGAGTACCCAATTGCGCTCATTGGCAAGATGATCCGTGCCTATCGAACCCTTATCGACGCCCATCTCCAGGGGAGAAACCCTGCAGACCCCGAATTGATCACGGTGGAGGAAAATCTCAAACGTCTGGTCAAAGACCGTGACCGGGCTAGGATGGAAAAAACCCGGGAACTACACCAGCAAATCAAGGGCCTCTCAGATATGGAGGGCTGAGTGATGTCCAGAGTCTACCTGGTGCGTCACGGCCAAACAGCCTGGAACGTGGGCGAGATTTTTCGCGGCCGAGCAGACATCCCCTTGGATGAGACCGGGAAACGTGAGGTCCATCTAGCCGGTGAGACCCTCAAAGACGAAACTCTCCATGCCGTCTACAGCAGCCCCCTGTCCCGCTCCATGGAAACAGCCGAGAATATAGCTAAATTTCATGACATATCTGTAACGCCCCTTGATGCCATAGTCGATATCAGTTACGGAGAATGGGAGGGGCTGGAAAACCAAGAGGTTCAGCGAAAATACCCCGAACTCCATGCCCTTTGGCTCAGTGAACCCCACAAGGTCCGATTTCCCGGAGGTGAGAGTCTTGATGAGGTACGGTCTCGCGCTATGGCTGCGCTGGAAGACCTGTTGGGAAAACATCAGGACGAGAATTTTGCTCTCGTTGCCCACCGGGTGCCAAACAAGGTGATTTGTTGTGCCCTGCTCGGGTTGGACAACAGCCACTTCTGGCGTATTCAGCAGGACACCGCCTCCACCAATCTCTTTGTCTACCGGAACGGACAATGGATCATATCCTACCTGAATGACACCTCGTATCTCAAGTCGCTGGGGAAAGAGGCTTTGGCTGACTTTTGATCCATGCCCCACCGCAAGATAGCTTCATAGCCCCACAGGGCTCCCTCTGTCCGTCACTCCTTGAAATAATGCAGCTAATTATTGTATGATCCTTTGCCTTGGCTGTTGGACGAAATTTGCTGATTGCCTGCTCTTTTCAAGAAAATCAGTCTGCAACCATAGAGTTTAGGAGAACCTTTTCCAATCATTGTTGTCTAATCTCGATAAATGGGTACAGAATCGTTGGCTCAACACAGCTCAAGCGTTAAACGTCAGGAAGAGCAGCTGCTCGTTGATCGTTGTCGGCGAGGAGATAGGGAATCATTTGCCCAGCTGATGCGACTGCACGAAAAGCAAATTTACAACTTCACCTATCGCATGCTGGGAAGTGAAGGTGAAGCTGAGGATTTAACTCAAGATATTTTCATAGCTGCTTTCCGGGGGATACGGAGTTTTCGGGGTGAGGCCAAGTTTTCAACCTGGCTCTATCGCATCGCCCTCAATCAGGCGCGAAATCGCATCAAGTACCTGTCGAGAAGAAATTTCTTTGCCAGACACAGAAGAAGAACAGATTACGGAGCAAACAGGGTCTCGGAAAGTCCGGAGGGACTGCCCGATAGTGCTCCCACCCCAGAACAATGGACCATGACAAAAGATCTGGCCGGCCACGTGCAGGAATGTCTCAGCCAAATACCACTCCAGGCCAGACAGATCCTGGTATTGCGGGATATACAGGGTTTTTCCTATGATGAATTGAGTGAGATGCTCTCTTTAAAGCCGGGCACAGTGAAATCACGTCTGCACCGAGCTAGAGTCGCTCTGCGGGAATGCCTCTCAAAAAAACTAGAGTAACCATGGACTGTACGAAGTATCAATCACAATTCAACGACTATCTGGACGGCGACTTGTCACTGCGAGAGCGTGACAAGCTACAGCACCACCTTAGAGAATGTCTGCCCTGTTATCGCAAGTGGAGTTCCTTGCAGAAAACCCAGGAAATCTTGCACCAACTGCCGACCCTCGACCCTCCCGAACATCTAAGTGCCGTGGTCATGGCACGGTTGAAAAATCGTGGTCTCCAGCGGCCTTTTTGGTTCTCTGCCAACCTTCCCCGCTGGCTGCCGCTGGGGGTCGGTGCAGCTTTACTGTTTCTTATCTCTGTTGGCCTCTGGAAAGTTATGCCGTCTCAGTATCCTTGGCAAGCGCTTTTCCCCACTTCCCGGAAAAACGTAGCTACTAGCACCCGGCCTGCCGAGCAGTCTCAAGATACCTTTCCAACAAGGAAGGGAGAGCCAGATGCCTCAGCTCCAGTTATGGTCCTGAGGGTCAAGGACTTTTCCAGGGCAGATCAAGAATTGCAGTCAATGCTACGTTTGTTTACGAGGCGACCTCTGCCGGAAAGAGGATCGAGTCTCTCCCCCCATGCCAGATCAGCTCGGTTAATCCAGCTCCAGGTACCAGGCCAGCGTTTGCCCCATCTGCTCAAGGAATTGCACAAAATTGGCCATCTCGACCAAAGCCAAGTAGCGAGGCAGAAAATGGCCAATCCTGGTCAGCAAAAACAGATCTCCATTCGTATAGTGGTGGTGAGCAACGGCTCTGACGTGGAGATACGTCAACTACCGGAAGGAAGGTAAAGAATCTGGAGCCAAAAGGATTTCAGGTGTTCCGCCGGAGGCGGATCAGGTGTCAGGTAAAAACAAAAACACTGAAACCTGAAACCT
>JASFGC010000025.1:0-18873 GCA_050123975.1 Syntrophobacterales bacterium
ACCAGAAGATTTCGGTCTATCTCGCGCCTCCATTCGTGAAATCAAAGGCGGGGACGCTGAGACAAACGCGCAGATAGTGTTAGAGGTGTTGCAAGGGGAACCGGGTGCCCGGAGAGACATTGTGCTGCTTAATGCTGCTGCGGCACTCGTTGCGGCTGGGATAGCGGGCGATTTTTCCCAGGGGATACAACAGGCGGCTGAGGCGATCGATTCAGGAGAGGCTCTGAAGAAGCTGGAAGCGCTCAAGAAAATCACCAACAAACAATAATGTACCGGTTGAAACGTCATGATTCTTGACGACATCGTAGCACGAAAAAAAGAGCGACTGATCGAGCTCAAAAGCAAGTCGATCCAGGCCAAACTGGAGAAAGCTGCAACTTTGGCTTCAAAACCACGCGACTTTACTGCAGCACTCGAGCAAGGGGGTAAACCTGCTGTCATAGCCGAGATCAAGAAGGCATCGCCTTCAGCCGGGGAGATCCGGGCGAATTTTGAAGTGGCAGAGATCGCAGCAAGCTATGAAAGGGCAGGGGCCGCAGCCATCTCGGTTATTACCGAAGAGGATTTTTTTCAGGGCAAACTAGCATATCTGACGGAGGTGAAGAGAACGGTCTCTTTGCCGATTCTCTGTAAAGACTTCATCTTCGACCCAGTACAGGTTCTCGCAGCACGTGCTGCCGGTGCGGACAGTTTGCTCTTGATTGCAGCCATTCTAAAGCAAGCTTCCCTGGTGGAACTACTGGCAATGGCCCGTGATCTTGGTATGGCCTGTTTAGTTGAAGTGCATGACGAGGAGGAAATGGTGCGGGCCTTGGAAACGGATGCGCGCATCATTGGCATCAACAATCGTGACCTGCGGACCTTTCGGGTGAGCCTCGATACTACTTTCAAGTTACGTCCCAACATTCCGTCAGATCGGTTGGTTGTCAGTGAAAGTGGCATTCAAGAACAGGCCGATTTGCACTCTCTGGCGTCGGCTGCCGTTGATGCGGTATTGGTGGGAACAAGTCTCATGCGCGCAGAAGATCCAGGTCAAAAGCTGAGGGAATTATTGGGTAGAGTTTGAAATTGGGGTTTAGGCCGCATACGAAACAGATTCAAGTTGGATGTGAGATCCATACATTCAGGAATTGCGAATTAAGGGATTAAGGAATTGAGCCTGGTCTCAAAAGATCCCTAAATTCTTCGCGCTCGCTGCGCTCCGCTCAGTCCCCACACTTTCAGAGCGGGGCCCCGGTTTCCTCAATCCCTAAATTCCTGAATTTGATTCGCACATCTCACATCTCACATCTTCTAACATGAGAAAGATGCAAAAACCTCTATGACCGTTCGCATAAAGATCTGCGGAATCACGAATAAGGAAGATGCTCTAGCTGCGGCACATCTTGGTGCTGATGCCCTCGGCTTTGTTTTTGCCGCCAGCCCCAGGAAAGTCTCGGCCGAGAGCGCGCGGGAAATAATAAAGGCTCTCCCACCATTTGTTAAGACAGTGGGAGTTTTTGTAGATGAAGATCCTGAGAGGGTGTCGTCAATAGCTGCTTTGTGCGGTCTGGACATTCTTCAGCTTCACGGCAGTGAGTCAGTTGATTACTGTAGCAGTTTCGACCGCCGGGTGATAAAGGCGGTGCGGATGCAGAGCCGAGATGAGCTCAAAAATCTGTCCAAATATGTCGATGTTGTAGACGGACTGTTACTTGACACCTACGTACCCAACAAGTCCGGCGGCACAGGGATTACCTTTGATTGGCAGTTGGCTGTAGAGGCCAGAAGATACGGAAGGATAATCCTGGCAGGGGGTCTCAATCCAGAAAATGTGGCTGCTGCCATCAAAATGGTCAAGCCTTACGCTGTTGATGCCAGCAGTGGTCTGGAGCGCAGTCCGGGAGTTAAAAATCACGAGAAAATGGCCCAGTTCATCAGAAAAGCCACTGAAGCCGCGCGGCAATAAGCAGTGATTAAGGAGCGATTATGAATAAGACCGGTTACTATGGGACGTTTGGCGGCGCCTTTATTCCAGAGATTCTGAGCACTACCCTCGAACAACTGCAGCATGGTTTTCAGGAGGCCAAGGAAGATCCAGCTTTCTGGTCAACCTATCAAGATTTGATGTCCACCTATTCCTGCCGACCTACCCCTCTGACGTACGCAGAAAATTTGAGCCACCATTTTGGCGGATCCCAAATCTATCTGAAAAGAGAAGACCTCAACCACACCGGTGCTCACAAGCTCAATAATGTTATGGGGCAAGGTTTGCTGGTGCAAAGAATGGGAAAGACCCGTGTCATTGCCGAAACGGGGGCGGGGCAACACGGGGTCGCCACGGCAACGATGGCTGCCAAGTTCGGTTACTCGTGCACCATCTACATGGGAGAGGTGGACGTGGCACGGCAACGGCCCAACGTTTTCTGGATGGAGCAATTGGGTGCCACAGTGGTACCAGTCAGAGATGGTGCCCGAATATTGAAAGATGCCATAAATGAAGCGCTGCGCGATTGGTCCACAAATATGGATACGACCCACTATGTGCTGGGCACTGCCTGCGGACCTCACCCGTACCCGGAGATGGTGTCCTTTTTTCAGTCTATCGTTGGCAAAGAAGTGAGAGAGCAAATACTCCGACAAAGCGGCCGCGCCCCCACTCGGGTTTACGCTTGTGTTGGGGGAGGATCAAATGCTCTAGGGGTGTTCAGCGGCTTCATTGATAATTCAGAAGTTGAACTGGTGGGAGTTGAGGCTGGGGGCGAAGGTCTGGAGACCCGCAAACACGCAGCCCGGCTGGCTTCAGAACATGGCAGCGTTGGTGTGGCCCAGGGCTATAAGACCTACTTTTTACAGGACGATGACGGCCAGATGCTGGAGACTCACAGCGTGGCAGCCGGACTTGATTACATCGGGGTATCACCCATCCTCTCCGCTTATCATGAAGAGGGGAGGATCCGGTTTGAGGCCGCAACCGACGAAGAAGTGCTGGAGGCAACCCGGCTACTGATGAGGAAGGAGGGCATTATTTCTGCCCTGGAATCAGCTCATGCTCTGGCTGGAGCATTTCGCGAGGCACCGGAGATGAACGCAGATGAGGTGGTGATAATCAATCTCTCAGGACGCGGGGACAAAGATATTTTCACCATTGCCGACGCTCTGGGAGATACAACCTGGAAGTCATTCATTACCACGAAGGCGGAGGAATACCGTGCTTGAAGACTATATTCGTAATAGGCAAAAGGAAAAGGATATTCTGCTCATGGCTCATGTAGTATTGGGTTATCCCAGCATTGAGGAGACCTTTGAGCTGGTGCGGACAATTGTTGAAGCAGGCGTGGACCTCATGGAGTTACAGATTCCTTTTTCTGAGCCCATTGCGGACGGGCCCGTGATTCTGCAAGCAAATCAGGCTGCCCTCGCAGATGGGGTCAGGGTAGATGACTGCTTCAGATTAGCCCGTAAGATTACAGACGCATTTGATATCCCGTTTCTTTTCATGACTTACTACAATGTTGTTTTCAAGAGAGGGGAGGAACGTTTCTTTGCCGAGACAAGAGAGGCAGGCATTTGTGGTGCTATTGTTCCCGACATACCGCCGGAGGAGGGTGAGTCCTTCATGGCTGCTGCAACTGCCAATAACATCGATCCTATTTTCATTCTTGCGCCCACATCTTCGTCAGAAAGGATCAACTATCTGGCGCGTTTTGGCCGCGGGTTCTTCTACTGTGTTGCCCGTAAAGGGGTAACTGGGGCCAAAACCGATTTTTCTTCTGAACTGAATGAATTCCTTGACCGATGTAGGGGGGCAACCCAACTACCCCTGGCTTTGGGCTTTGGGGTTAGTTCCAAAGAAGATGTGCAATTTCTTCGCGGTAAAGTAGAAATAGCTGTGGTGGGTAGCCAGGCCATCAGATTATTGAATACCAACGGAACCAAAGCGGTGGGAGATTTCTTTGGTAGTCTTCGGTGAGTGGTTGTCGTATGGCACCCTGGGACATGCGTTCTATCGGCTAGTCTTAACTACCAGATAACCTTCCATCGCCCTGGAGACGATTTCCATGATGGCTTCCTGCTCCCGGGCATGCCATTTGCCTCGGCCCAGAGTGGGTTCAAGATGTTCTAAGATGGCCGCTGTGAGCTCATCAGCAATATTCTCTTGGTAGGTGTGTTCATGGATTTTCATGGTTACGGCCATTTCCAATTCTTTGTCGATCTGGTCCATGGTCTCCAGTAAGGTTGCTTCCCTCTCTTTGAGACCACCCATCTTGGCGTATTCAGTGCGCTTCTGCAAACCTTTCTTGTACTCCTCCAGGGCTAAAGCGGCCGCAGCCAGACCAAGAACTTGCTCTTTGCGGCTCCGTTCCTTTAGAAGATTCTCAATGGTAATAGCAAACTCTTGTAACTCTTTGTCCTTGAACTCTTTACCTGATGCGGACATCTTCTCAACCTTCGCTATTACCTTGTTGATGATCTTATCGCTCATTGTCAATCTCCTCTAGAGCAGTAGTGACCTGAAGCAAAAGTGCTGTGTCACAACGGGGTAGATACGCTAACTTGGCATAATTATGCGCAAATTGTCAAGGACCATGACTGGGAAAGGTCAGGACTTTCCCCAAGAATGGATGGTTGATGTTTAAACATTGAAGCTATTTGCGAGTTGAGGCTTCATTTGCAGGTGAAAATATCTTCCTGGTGTTTCTTCTGTCGTTCCGAGGCTCCGGCCTGGTCACTTCAGGCGCAGCTATGTGCGGGGGAAGGCACCCCCTCCCTGTTCCCCGTTCCTGCGGAACGGGGCCAGGGGCTCTGCCACCCACAGCTGCGGAAGTGGCACAGGCCTCTCACCAGTCACTCAGAAGAAACACCAGGAAGGCCAGAGGGGGAGGCTGCGAAACAAAGAGCATCTGAGCCTCCACTCTTTACGCATCTCAGCCTGGCTGGAGCCAGCATGAAGATTTGGTGCTTTCGCAACAGGGACACTGCCATCAGATGGTGCGAAAATGCTTCAGCGAGCACTAACCCCAGTACCGCCAGGCGGGACTGGGGGACTGCGAGCGAACTACAATAAAATGGGATACCTTCCTTACATTTCGAATCCCGCTTTAGCGGGGTTCAATTGCTCGTTGTGGAGTAGCCTTCCCCTTTGGCCCATGTCTTTCATAACATTTCTGGGAAACTCCTGTACCTACCCGAAACCCCTTGCATTTTGTGCTTCTTTCGGATAGCATTCCAGGCGAACTGATTAAAACGTAGAAACTGCTCGGAGAGACCTGGGGAAGTTCAAATGGAATTCCCCGTGGTGTGCGTTTGGCCTGAATCTGCGAAGTGGTGACCATCGTAATGAAATAAGTCGTCTCAGGCTGTAATCTGGGATAGGGACACTCCGCCTAGGCCAATTCTAATATTTTCTGTCTGCGGGCAAAGAACTGGCTTGCCATGTCCACATTCCGGCGCCATCGAGAGCCGTTTACCCTACTACTGCTTTTCTGCTTCCTACTCTCGTTCCCTTCCCCGCTTCAGGCTGCAGAGGCCACTCTCTCAAACATCATTGTTACCAATACTCAGGAGGACCTCCTGGTATTTTTTGACGTAGAGGGCTGTTTTACCCGAGAGATGGAAGAAGCGATACTCAACGGCATTCCCACAACCTTTACTATCGTTATCAAACTTTACAGAACCCGGACGGCCTGGCTTGACGCTTCCATCGCCTCCATCACCTTAGAGCACACCATCAAATATGACAGCTTGAAAAACGAATTTAGGGTCACGCGGTCGGGAGAGGACAACACTGAACTCGTAGCAAAGAACTTTGAAGCAGCCAAGAAGGCCATGGCAGAAATCAGGAACATCAGAGTCGTACCATTGAAGGAGCTTCAAGATCGGGGTAAGTACCAATTGCGTGTGAAGGCTGAGTTGGACAAGGTTCGTCTGCCCCTCTATCTTCATTATGTATTATTCTTCGTGTCACTGTGGGATTTTGAAACCGACTGGTATACTGTTGACTTTATTTATTGAGAAAGGTTTTTTCATTGGTGAATCGGGCTTGTTCTATCACCATTTAACCCTAGGGCAATCGAGGCAACGATCAGTGAAAGAACTGGTTTAGCCATACAGTCAGACTAGAGAACCATGATTACTTCGAAGAAACCAGATCGTACCAGGGAACAGAGGCGCCGGAGAAGAGAGCGAATCATTATTCTCGTCTCTCTGGGACTGATAGTTTTTCTTACCTATCTTGAAAGTCATCTTCTCCAGTTTGGCAGCAAACTTCCCATGGGCAGCAACGTCATAATTTTCGCTTTGATGAACATTAACGTCATCCTCTTGCTGCTCCTCGTTTATCTGGTTACACGCAACGTGGTCAAACTCATCTTCGAGCGCAAACAGAACATATTTGGCCACCGACTGCGAACCAAACTGGTGATCACCTTTTTCACCTTGTCTTTGTTTCCAACCATCATCCTTTTCGGCTTGGCCAGTCAGTTCATCTCCACCAGCATGGAATATTGGTACAACATACAAGTGGAGCAGTCCCTGAAAACGTCACTTGCATTAGGAAAATCTTTCTACCAAAAGGCCATCAACTCGGGTTTTACCCTCGGCAATCAGTTAGGTGAGACCGTTTCCAAAGGAAATCTTCTTTACAAGAGTAAACGCCCGCAATTGCTGAAGCTGATCCGGAATGCACGTCGCGAACATCGCCTCCACAATATCGCCATTTATTCCAATAATCTTAAACTATTGGCACGGGATTCCCAAACTGAATCACCGCCCATTGTTCTGGACCAGCCCATGCGGGATGTCATTCAGCAAGTAGCCACCAATGGTCAACCTCTACACCATATCACCCCTTCAGCCGTAGGAGATCTGATCTGGACCATTACTCCTCTTGACACTCCAAGCAACACCAAACAAATGGCTGGTCTTCTGTTGGTTGGCCAATTATTGCCGAAAGATCTCATGACTAGTATGGCTGAGATCACTCGGGGATTTGAAAACTACCAACAGATGAAGATGTTGAAGAAACCTATTAAGATCAGTCATCTGATCATGCTCTCCATTGTGACCTTGCTGATTCTCTTTTGTGCCTCGTGGTTCGGCTTTTATCTGGCCAAAAGCATTACCGTACCTATTCAGGAACTAGCTGAGGGTACCAGGCGTATTGCCGATGGAGACTTGGACGTTCACGTAGACCAGGATTCTGACGATGAAATCGGCACCCTGGTCAATTCTTTTAACATAATGACTGCTGATCTCCAGGCCAGCCAGGCAGCTCTCGAAGAAACCAACTTGGAACTAAAACTCGCCAGCGAAGAAAATGAGAGAAGACGGAGGTACATGGAAATCGTTCTCGGCAATGTGGCCGCGGGTGTAGTTTCGGTTGATGGCGAGGGACACCTACGGACTATCAACAAAGCCGCGGAGGCTATGTTTGGCATCAAGGCCGAAGATGTGCTGCATCATCACTACTCTGAGGTGCTCCAAACGAACCACATGGAGATAGCAGGCAAGTTTACTGAAATGCACCAGATTACCAAACAGCCCACCATGCAAAGACAGGTTCGCTCTTTGGTGGGTAACCGCCTTATGACCCTGCTGGTTACGGTCTCAATCCTCCACGATGAGGAGGGACAGTACATGGGTATCGTCGTGGTGTTCGACGACCTCACCGAACTGGAGAAAGCACAGCGTATGGCAGCCTGGCGGGAGGTAGCAAGACGCATCGCTCATGAAATCAAAAATCCTCTGACTCCTATTCAACTTTCAGCCCAGAGGTTGAGGAGGAAGTATCTGCGAAGGTTTGCTGAGGACGGCAAGGTGTTTGAGGAGTGCACCCGTACTATCATTAATCAGGTGGATGAGCTTAAACTCTTGGTTAACGAATTCTCCAACTTCGCCAGGATGCCGGCTGCTAGTCTTTCGCCAAACGACCTGCCAGAGATCGTTGAGGAAACCATATCACTCTTTCGCGAGAGTCATCCTTCAACAACCTTTGCCTTCGAACAACAGAACCCCCTTCCCTTGCTGGATCTGGATCGTGAGCAGATGAAAAGGGTCATGATTAATCTCCTAGATAATGCTGTGACCGCCGTGGACGGCAACGGCGAAATCACCGTTAATCTCTCCTTCGATGAGATTCTGAAAATTGCCCGTCTCGAGGTCTCAGACAACGGCCCGGGCATCCCTGCCAAAGACAAGATAGGCATGTTTGAGCCATATTTTTCTACCAAGGAAAAAGGCTCTGGACTTGGCCTCGCCATAGTAAGCAATATCATTGCAGACCATCACGGTTTCATCCGTGTTCGCGACAATCAACCACGAGGTACAACCATCGTCATTGAATTGCCTGGCGGCAGCCGTAAGTCCGGAAGGTCTGTGACGGAACTTGTTTGATTGGAACGGTCTATAATACTAGATGCTGGATGCTCGATACTGGATGTCGTAAATGCCAACCGTACAGCCAAGATGTCAACCGAGTCACATTCGCATCTAGTATCTAGTATCGAGCAACGAGTATCAAGCGACAAGAGAGTTGAACTATGACGCAGACAATTATGATTGTGGATGACGAACCGAGCATCCGTACCTCCCTGGAAGGGGTATTGGAGGACGAGGGCTACAAGGTTCTTTGTGCTAGTGATGGCAAAGAAGCACTGAAAAGCATGGAAGAGGAGATGCCTGATTTGATTCTCCTGGACATTTGGATGCCAGGAATCGATGGCATAGAGACACTCAAGCGTATGCGCTCACTCCACCCTGGACTCCAGGTTATCATGATATCTGGTCACGGTAGTATTGAGACAGCGGTAACCGCTACCAAGCTCGGGGCCTACGATTTTATCGAAAAGCCCCTTTCCTTGGAAAGAACCCTGGTGACGATTCAGAATGCCTTAAACTTCCGCCAACTCAGCGATGACAACATTATTTTGCGCCAAAAGGCGAGAATCCCGAACAAAATCACCGGGAATGCTGCCATTATTCGTCAACTTCAAGAAACAATCGAACGCGTAGCTCCGACTCAGGCAACCGTGTTGATAACAGGCGAGAACGGCACCGGAAAAGAGCTGGTGGCAAGGGCCATCCATCATCTCAGCCCCAGAAATACCCGTCCTTTGGTCGAGGTCAACTGCGCTGCAATCCCTGAAGATCTTATTGAAAGCGAACTCTTTGGGCACGAGCGAGGTGCTTTCACCGGCGCCAATGAGCGGCGGCGAGGCCGCTTTGATTTAGCCAATCATGGCACCCTTTTTCTGGACGAAATTGGCGACATGAGTTTGAAAACTCAAGCAAAAATCTTGCGGATTCTGGAAGAACAACGCTTTGAGCGCGTGGGGGGCAGCAAGATTATCCAGGTGGATGTTCGAATCATAGCTGCAACCAACAAAGAGCTGAAGAGGGAGATCGACGAAGGGTGGTTTCGGGAAGATCTTTACTATCGCTTGAATGTCATCCCAGTTCATGTACCCCCACTGAGAGATCGCGTAGAGGACATTCCATTACTAGTTGAGGATTTCTTGGATGAATTTGCTCAAGAAGGCGGTTCGACCAAAAAACAAATCGGCGATGCTGTCTTACCCATTTTGCAGAAATATCCATGGCCTGGCAACGTCAGAGAGTTGAAAAATTTCATTGAGCGTCTGGTAATCTTGGTGCCAGAAGATGTCATAGAACCACACCACATCCCTGCCTCTTTCCACCAATGCTTCGAGCAGGTCAGCACCAGCAACGCCTTGGACCAGCCCAACTTCAAGACAGCCAAAACCCACTTCGAAAAGGAGTACTTGCGCAAGAAATTAGAGGAGAACAAGTGGAACATCTCAAAGACCGCCAAGGCGATCAGTATAGAGAGAAGCCACTTGCACCGCAAGCTTAAAGCCTACGGCATTGCACAAGAAAAATCCGAACAGTAATTCAGGAATTTAGGGATTCAGGGATTCAGGGATTTTGGGACTAGAAAATTACATTCCCTAAGGTTCACTTTATTGTGAATTCCTCAATTTCTTAATCCCTGAATTCGCTGCGTGCTTCAGATTCTGAATCTTCCCTCTCCAAGACCCGACTTCACTGATACTGCATCTTTTCCTGCTCAATAACGTCAATGAGTTCGTACATTATTTGGGGCAACTTCATGCTGACCCTATCCCAGGAAACAGTCTGGGGCGTTTCATAGAGTTGATCCCTCAGCTTCAGTCCAGTTTCACCAATGGCCTGGGCCAGCCCGCTTTCTATGAAAGGCTTGAACTCTTCGTTCGCGGTGACGAAGCTGAGAAAGCGTTCAGTTAGCCGGTACGGCGAGATCAGGAGATCTCCGGCCAAAAGAATGGCATCCTTGAAAACAGTGCGCACCGCATATTCTTCCTCGTTGCGATCATATCTCAACCCTGAAAAGGCGGCGTTGTCTGCGTACATCTTGATGAGTTGATCAGCCACATCCATATAGGTGAGGGTCAGATCTCGAATGAAATGATCGGAAATCTCTAACCCCTCTTCAATAACAAGAGCACTGAGAAGGGTAGTGACGATATCGACTCCCATCCTGTGGATTCCTCGACTGCCATCCTCCACCGATATGGGTTGGTGTTTGTGATCATAGGGTCCCTCGAGAACCTCCACTTGGGCAATGGTGTTGGCCTTGCGATAGACCTCAATGAGCGTAAAGATTTCCACACCCCAATTGGTAGCGAAGTGCATCCTCCTTAGCAAACTGTTTTCAAAGGCCACCTCCCCGGACAACTGATAGTGGAAATTGAGGAGAAAATCCACGATCCTCAGAACCTTGTCCTCCTGGGTATCTGTGAATTTTCTCTTGAGTGCAATAAGGAGAGGATCGAGCAGCAACCTCTTGGCTCGCCCGTAAAGCTGGTCATCTCTGAGTCTGGCGTAGAACGCCTTAGAAAACTGGTAGTTCAGCACCACGACCGGATAGAAAAGCCGGTCAATCATCTTACGGTCAAACGTTCTAATATCGGCGTCAACAACTCCGATGCACTCAGCACCCAAGGCCAGTGCGATACCAAAGGAGAGAAACATATTCCTGCCCTTGCCCGGTTCGTCCAGCCCAAAACCCGCCTCCGAGAGTTTTTCATAAATTGAAGCGAAACCCGAGCCTTTGTTGTGCTGGATAAGAAAGTTTGTCAGGCCATGTGACTTCAAGATTTCAGCTAGTTCTTTTGCTTCTTCGTTGCTGGCACCATCCAGACCGAAAATAATATGTGATAGATATTCCACCGTCGAAAGGTGCTTGACAATGTTTTCAAACACCGGGCGATTTTGTTTCTCGGTAAATTCGGTGACAAGAAGAGGCAGCACAAGCACGGCCTTCTTCCACTTGGAGTGGAACAAGAGCTTTTCGTTCATGTCCTGTGGATGAGGGCTCACAAGGTGGAAGGCGGTAATTTTCGTATGTTTCTGGGCAAAAAACGACATCATTCCTCCTTTCGGACAAGTGATAAATCTTATTCCAGCTTACTAGATTAAGTGTCGGCACACAAGGGCACAGGTGTGATGAGGAATGCAGGGATTGAGGGATTGAAGATTTTAGATTGCAGTTTGAGGAATTAAAGGTTTCAGGTGTCGGGTGTCAGGTGTCAGTGAAGAAAAAAAGTGAAAACCTTGGTCGTGTAGCCTGTAATTTCCTTCAAATTATACTCTCTGCTTTTCAAATTTCAAATTCGCAATTCGAAATTCGCAATTGTCTCTCTATGCTATATTTCGATGCCAAAGAAATTCGCAATGAGAAAGGCAAGTCTTTTTCTTAACACAGAGTAGGAATAGTGTCTGGTAGCCACCTCGTAGTTGTGATATACCATTCCGTCCCGTCTTTCCGGTGACTCCAATACCTCTCGTACCTGGTTGACCACTCGATCAGTAATGAATCCATCCATGACGATTAAATCAAAACCCTGGGGTTCGATGTCCCGGACAAAAACCTCATAACGATTGATCAAAATGGGCTTTCGAAAATAGACAGCTTCCAGAAAGGCGTTGCCGAAGCCCTCATACAGACTGGTATAGGTGACAAAATCGGCGTGTGGATATACGTCCCACAGAGTATAGATTTTCTCGCCCTTGTCATTGACGCCACGAGTTTCACCGATGTGACAGGAGACCAGCTTCAGATCCACCCTGTGGTCTCGCGCATGATCTTCAACGAACGTAGCGTAGTCATATCCTTCGTCACCGGCCTCATGAGAGATAACCAGTTTGTATTTCGCATCTCCGAGTTGACTCACCAACTCGATTGCGTGTTCAATGCCTTTTCTCTGGACTATCCTGGTTGGTTGCAAAATGAGGACATCACCTTCCTCTAGACCGATTTCACGGCGGAAATTCTTGCTATACTCGAAATCTACCTGCGGCTCACTTTCGAAATCAAACACATTGGGAATGACGGTAGCCGAAATCCCGGTTCTCAAGGCCAATTCTTCTTGTGCCAGACTACTGATCACCACGTGCTGTATGCTTGGCAGTTTGGGAGGGAATGCCATCTGCAGATAATCCTGCGCTGCGTTTAGCGAGAAGCGAAGCCTTTCCCAGAAAAAATCGTGGTGATGAGCAATGGCAGGGATACCGGTTTCGGCAATCAACTCGGTGACTGCTAATCCCAATGGGATATGCATGGGGATACTTAAGACATTCTGGGGGACAATGATGTCGATGTCGAACTTTTCAATGAATTCATAAAGCCTTCCCTTGAGATAGTTGCGCATGGCGTGGATGTGACCGCTGATCTCGGAAGTCCTATGTTTGACGCCGAACACATGCTCATTGATCCAGCGGACCTCCTCATGGTCAAAAAAGGCCTCGGGCACCAGCATACTCGAACTGGGATCACGGTCTAGTTCACCGGCAAACCAGTAGGAAACGTGCTTTCTATCCCAGAGAAGTTGGGCCCACTTGGCCGCCTCTAAGGAAACACCATCTGTTCCCGCAAACCGGGTGGATATGAAGCCAATGTTCTTGCCCATGCCTGATTCCTCACGGCCTGCATGCAGAGATCAATGTCTGATAGTTGACAATCACTTTCCCTGCATAGCCACCCTTCCCCAAACGCACACTCTGGTCGTTGCCGTGAAAGAGTACTGCCTGCAAACCATGTGCCTCGGCCGCCAGCACATCATTCTCTAGATCATTGCCAACCACCAGAACCTCCTCAGGCCTGAGACCCGCGTTCAGTACCGTTGTTTTAACCAGACGGAAAAAATATGGGGAAGGCTTGGAGAAGCCGAGCCGAAAAGAGAGGAAGGTTAGTTCCGGGTCGAAGAACTCGTCAGAATTGATTCCCAGGGTCAGTCCCAGTATGGGCATGGTGTAGAACTGCGAATTGGATACTATTCCCAGCCCCACCCCTCTTTTTTTCAATTCACTTAAAGCCTCCGCCGCTCCAGAAAACGGACGGACCGGATTTGCCACCATCTCACGATAGGCTGCAAACATCCGGGGTTGTTCTCCCGTTGGATCTCCCCCCACCATATCAATCATGTCAGCCCAGATTTGATCTACTTGAACCTCTGCCGGAGAGACGCCCTGCTCCTTTAGTTCCTTGTGCTCTGAAGCAATTGTCTCAAAAAACCACCTGTGCCACTTGATACCCACATCCTTGCCGAAGCCAAAGCGTTCAGCGGTTACCACAAAACTATCCTCACTGGAAAGCAGCCGAGCCTGGTCATCGAGATCACCCAACTGAGGACATACCAGCGTGCCGTAGACGTCAAACAAAATGACCCTTGGCAGCGGCTCCAAAGGAGGAACATCTCCCCCTGGTACCGTGACTGCAGGTTCCGGTACAGGAAATTCTTGCAGGATTGAAAGCCAATTTTGCACTACCAACCTCCTATGAGGGGACGATGGAACTTCGGAAGAAAATAAAGCTCCAGCAATTTGTTACTGATCTTTTCAGTGTCTGGTTCTTCACATGTCTGGCCAAATAATTTTTCGATTGCTGAGGTGAACTTTGTGGCGTGGGCCTGCAAGCCAAATTGCTCCTCCACTCGTTCATTGAAATCATGAGGGAAAATTGCTGGCTCAGCGGCTGCCGGGTTCAAAGACCTGAGCTCCTGTACGAAAGCGTTTTCACGAAGGTGGTCAATAAGGCCAAGCTGCTGATTCAGCTCTAGAAAGCCGAAGTCTACTGCATTATCGGAAAAGATCGTCTTCACTTCATCCGCAAATCTGTCAACGGTGGTGTCGTTGAGTCCCAACAGCTGGCCTTGTTTCTGGGCGAATTGGAGGCCTTTGATAATCATCTCCTCTCTCGTTTCCCTGTCAACCGGCACCAGAAACTGCTCATACAGTGAGTCTCCCGGAAATCCTGCTACGGCAAAGTCGGAGGTTAACTCATTCAGATTCCTTCCCACCAAGGGGATGCCCCGGTTGGCCCCCTCCAGAAAAGTGAAACCAAATCCTTCCAACAGCGAAGTAGTGACCACCACATCCGAGGACAGCAGAAGTTCATCAAAACCAAAGACGCTCCCCACCAGTTCATGGCCGAATCCCACAACCGCAGCATGATTCTGTGTTCGAAACAGGTCTTTTACCGCCTCGGCATAAGGACGTTCAGGTTCCGAGTTTGCATCCAAAGTAACAAGCAACTGCGGTGGATCGTCAGTAGTTGCAGCCAGAAGTAACGCTTCCACTACATTTTTACGTCGAATAAGCCGGATAGGCAAAGTCCACCACTGCCGCTCAGGTTCAAACCGATACCCCCGATTATGAGCATAGCGCTGCAGCTCCACCGCTATTGATTCTTTGTTTTTCTTCTTCTCAGCCCGGATGGAAGGCACCGCATTCGGAAGGTAAAAAATTCGGTCCTTTGATATTCCGGCTCGGGTCAAGCGCAGGGAATCCGCACTATTGAGAACCGCATAGCCAACGTTACTGGCAACGGGATAGAAATCCTCCAGGCCACCGCCTTTCCAACACCGTCGCAAGTTTGTAAGGTTCCACAGCCTCCCGCATTCAGCAAAATCATGAATGTGGTAAAGAAACCGATGCGGGGAATCCTCGGCCTCTGCCTGTTGCACTGCTAGCATAAGACCAGCAGTCAGCAAGGCATTTTTGCCGAGAGTGGGGTTATGCGTCCAAAATACAGAAGTTCCCCCACCTTGCTGGAGAAACCAGGTTGCCAGAGCTGAAGCATCGTGCCAGAAGTCATTCCGTTCAGACCATACTCGTTCACTGTAGTCCAGTCTCTCATCCACCTCAACTTCCACCTGAATACTCATTCGCTGCAGATACTCTGCGAATTCTGCCACCCCTTCCGTCCGTCCGGTCAGAACTCGCAGGGTCCGGTGCGCAAGCCATCCTGATCGGCTGAGAGCAAAAACACTGTTTTTGATGGCCGAGCACACCCCTCCGGGTAACATGTGATAGTGAATGATGACCAAAGTGTCGGGAATTGACATGGACTACTTTTTCCTCCTTGGTTACATTATAATAATATCAAGCGGTTGGCAATATAAGAGAAACGCATAGCGCAAAGCGCAGAGCGCAGAGCGAAGAATCTTAACTCTAAGAACGCTATGCGCTCTGCTCTGTGCGCTATGCGAGGTGGCATAGGTCTTGAAAATGCTTCAGCGAGCGCACTCCCCGCAGCTTTTCGTAGCGAAGTGGAGATCCCGCTTCAACGGGCTGCGGGGGTAGCGAGCGAACTACAATAAAATGGAATCACTTCCTTACATTTCGAAGATTCCCTGCAGCTGGCTGCAGGGAGCTTCAACTTTTGCTTGCATGTTTCACGCTTTTTTGCCACAATCCTTGCCTGATTTTCCAGTAGGTCTTGTTAGTACATTCAGGGGGTCTTCACCGAGATGGGAAAAAACATAGGCTTCGTGTCAACTCGTTTCGCAGGAAACGACGGCGTTTCACTGGAAGCGGCCAAGTGGGCCGAGGTGCTTGAGGCCAGTGGCCATCGTTGTTACTGGTTTGCTGGGGAACTCGACAGGGACCAGGAAAGGAGCCTCTTAGTTGAGGAGGCTCATTTCGAGCACGATACGGTGAAATGGGTTCAGGAAAAAGCTTTTGGCAGAAAAGGGCGAAAGGCTGTGGTAACAGACATGGTCCATGCCCTCCGCAGCCTCCTGAAAGTGCGGCTCTACGAGTTCATTGAAAAATTCCACATTGATGTGCTCATCGCTCAAAATTCTCTGACCATTCCCATGCACATTGCCTTGGGACTGGCAATCACCGAGGTGGCCGCCGAAACCGAAATGCCCACCATCGCCCACCACCACGACTTCTACTGGGAACGGGTGCGATTCTCGGTCACGGGTGTTCACGACTACATCCAGATGGCTTTCCCGCCCAACCTTCCCAACATACGGCATGTGGTGATCAACTCAGTGGCCCAGGAAGAACTCGCCCTGCGCACCGGAATCTCCTCCATTGTAATCCCGAACGTGTTGGATTTCGAAAACCCGCCTTTGGATGACCATGAGTACAATAGCAGCTTCCGTCAGGAAATTGGTCTGGAGGAAGATGACGTAATGATCCTACAACCCACTCGCATTGTCCAACGTAAAGGGATCGAGCATGCCATAGAATTGGTAAAACGGTTACAGGATCCGAGGTACAAATTGGTTATTTCACACGAGGCTGGCGACGAAGGATACGATTACGCCGATTGGCTCAGTGATCATGCCCGGGAAGATGGAGTAGATCTTCGTTTGATTGCCACCCGTGTGGCTGACAAGCGGAGCATTAATGCCAGTGGTGAGCGACAATACACTTTGTGGGATGTATATCCACATGCGGATTTCATTACCTATCCAAGCCTCTATGAGGGTTTCGGTAACGCCTTCTTGGAGGCAATATACTTCCACAAGCCCTTACTGGTAAACCGCTATGGAGTCTTTGTCAGGGATATCGAGCCCCAGGCCTTTGACCTCGTGGTAATGGATGGATTCTTGACCAAAAAGGTGGTGCAGGCAGTCCGCGAAATTCTGGAAAATCCTCAACGGCGTAAGCAAATCGTAGACTACAATTATGAAGTAGCAACGAGGCATTACTCTTATGCAGTCTTGCGCAAGAGGCTCAATTTCCTCATGGGTAACTTTTACGGAATCGAGATGTAGGACCCTACATTCTTTTGCTGTCATACCCTCTTGATTTTTACCTCACCAACTCAGTCCCTCATAATCCTTGCAGTCTGCAGGTTGGTAGAGTTGTTTGCAGATGACAACCTGAGTCTATAATGAGACTTAGGAAAGTGGTCAGTTGCAGTGAGTGACTTTGCATTTTCAGCAGCAATACTTAATTTGGTAGTATCTAGCATCCAACCCTCAATGCTAAATGAGATATGCAAAATGAGAAATGACCAATGACATGGAGGCGATCCTATGACCAGAAAACTTCTCATCGGCGTGGATGATTCGCAGAATACGTTGCAGGCTTTAAGAAATCTAGCCGGACTCTTCCTGGAAAGCGACGCTCATTTCCACCTATTTCACGCGGTGCCAGAGAGTTCCTTGCTCTATCCGGGTGAACTTTCCACTTTGAGTGGCGAGATCTCCGAATGGGAAAAGGTGCAGCAAAAACAGGCTCAGCAGGTTCTAGACCAGGCTGTTGGTATGCTGGTGCAGATGGGCTACAAAAGGTCACGCCTCCAGGCTGAGAGTACGCTGAAGTCCGTGGACACGGCCCAAAACATCCTGGACGCCAGCGAGAATGACGAGTTTGCCGCCATCGTCCTTGCCAGAAAAGGCAGATCTGCAGTCAAGCGATTTCTTCTGGGCAGTACCACTACCAAGGTCTGTCAACATGCAGAATCACAGCCTGTGTGGGTAATCGGGACTCCTCCCCTGCAGCCACCCAACATTCTGGCGGCTGTGGATGACTCTGAATACGGTGAGCGCTTGATTGCTCATCTGGCCCAATACTTTGCCCCATTTTCCGAAACACGCATTACCTTGTTTCATGTGATGCCAGCAAAGCCGCCCGAGTTTTGGGATGACGGCCACATTTTAGATAAGGCGGAACGGTCGGAACGGGAGGCAGTTGTGGCGAGATGGCGCTCCGATCATGAGAAGAAAATGGCAGGGATCTTTTCCAAAGCCCAGACATCTTTTAGCAGTGCTGGAATGGATGAAGCACACCTTATCACCAAGGTGCCAACCCGAATGCGCGGTATCGCCCGTGATATTATTGCTGAAGTGAGTAGGGGCGGTTACAACATCTTGGCCTTTGGTCGCAGGGGCATGGCAGCCATCAGTGAGTTCAATCTCGGCAGCCGGGCTGCAAAGATGCTGCAGAGTACGCCTGACTGTACTCTTATCGTGGTAAATTAAAGAGTCATGGTGGAAAAGCTATGGGGCATGGAGCATAAAGATAAATCCGAAATCCGAATATCGAAATTCGAAACAAATTCAAAATTCGAATTTTCAAATGTTCAAAACAAATACTTGGACATCATTATCAAGGTCTTTTTGTTTGGGTCATTATGATTTTGAACATTCGGATTTGTTTCGTGCTTCGTGCTTCGGATTTCGGGTTTGGTTTTGAGTCTGCGTTATGCTCTGAGTGTTTTTTGCAACGGACAACTGACTACGGACTACGGACTAAATAAAAAAGGGCGAGAATGAACTCGCCCTGAGATATGCATCTATGGGAAACAGTCTGTGGCTGCCTACTTACTCCCCGTCCTCTTCAGTTTCTTGCTCTTCGGTTTCCTTGCCTAGGGCTTCGCACTCTCCGGCCGGACACACTCCCTGGTCGATGTGTTTCTCGAACTCTGAACCGAAGTACTTGAGAATAGTAACCACCGGACCACTAGTAGTTCTCGCAAAGTCACAGTAGGGCGCATCCTGCATGGCACGGCAAACCAAATCAAGCTGTTGTAAATCCTCTGGCTCTCCCTTTCCTTGAATAATACGCTGTAGAATTTCTCGAAGCTCAACA
>JASFGC010000026.1:0-18736 GCA_050123975.1 Syntrophobacterales bacterium
AACGTTTGGATCAGATTTCAGATTTTTTGTTTTTCTTCCCTGACACCCGACACCTGAAACCTTTAGTTCCTCAATCCGCAATCTTAAATCTACAATCTTGAATCTACAATCTCCTCCCCGTCTCCCGTACATCATAGCCGCCAAGTACCAACACCTGGTCTTTGAATTCTTGGGTTTCTATAACCTCGAGAAGATTCTGCACCAGAGGATTCTCATAGTGGACCGCCGGGATCACCAGATCATATCGTTCAGTGGTTACCGGTATAAAATCGAGATTCAAGGCCTGAGCCGCTGCGTGAATTCCCATACCCACGTCAGCGCTGCCACTCAACACATCAACTGCCACAGCCATGTGGGTGTACTCCTCCCGTTGATAACCGTTGATGCTAGCAGGATCAATACCCATTTGACCAAGTTGCCAATCCAGAAGAATCCTGGTGCCAGAGCCTGCCTGCCGATTCACGAAACCAATCTCATCCCTGCAAAGATCTTCCAAACCGTTGATGGATTTTAAATTTCCGGGTGCAACCATCAGTCCCTGCTCTCTGTGAACCAAAGTTACCAAATATACCTCGATGCCGGGCAGGTAGCGATCAATATATGAGATATTGTATTCGCCGGTTTCGGTGTCTAATAAGTGAGAGCCGGCCAGATGCGCAGTGCCTTTCCTCAGAGCCAAGAGACCACCCAGGCTGCCAACATTGCTCGAAGCCAAGTGAATTCTTGGCTCCTGTTTGTTTAACAGGTTGGCAATGAGATCCAGGGTCATGTCGTGGCTGCCCACCACTACCAGAGTACGCTCAATGCCCTGTCTGCTCGTCAGTAAGGTGACAGGGTGTGATTCTGAGTCTGTAACACCCTCCACTGTGTCCGGAATTCTCAAAAAACCGTTGGCCTGAGTAAGAGAGGTTATAGAGCCTGCTCCCCTCGGCAACGGAGTGGCCACAAGCTGCTCACCCACCCTGCCCAGATTCACGCGCACAAATTCTTCAACACCCAGCTTGGAAGGGATCTTCTGAGATGGATACGCTTCCACCTGCTCAGGTTCCGGCTCTTCCAACCCTTGCATCCTGTAGAGGAGTGGGCGGACAAATTGCTCCATGCTGATGATCGCGGAAACCGGATAGCCTGGATTGCCAACCACCGGTTTTCCCTGAATCTCCCCGAGAACCGTTGGTTTGCCCGGCATTATTGCCACCCCGTGTACCAGCACTTCTCCCAATTCAGCTATCAGGTTCGCGGTATGGTCTTCAGAGCCGGCAGACGACCCGGCGTTGATAATGACTAGGTCATATTTACCGCCAACCGCCTCCAACAGCAGCCGGCGCAACTGATCAGGATCGTCTGGTATTATAGGATTACGGTCACATTTCCCACCCCATTGGCGAACCAGATTCATCAGCACCCACGAATTGAATTCAACAATCTCTCCCGAAGGTACTGATTCCATCTGCGCTATATCTTCAGCCTCCAACAGTTCGTCGCCGGTGGGGATGATCAACACCTGGGGCTGCCGCTTCACCTTCAGTTCCAGAACGCCCGCTGCCAAAAGGGCCCCTAAGTCATAGGCAGTAATCAAATGGTTTTGAGGCAGCAGGAGTTCTGTGGCCACAATGTCTTCACCTACTTTGCGCAGGTGCTGCCAGGGGTAGGCAGCTGCCTGGATCTCCACCTTGTGCTCATCAATCTGGTGAATATTCTCCACCATGATTACTGCATCGGCGTCTGCTGGTATGGGCTGGCCTGTATTAATCCAGTTGGCATCAGTTCCCAGTTCCAGCTGCATGGGACTTTCTTGGGTGGCGCCAAAAGTTCGTTCAGCTTGGACCGAAATGCCATCCATAGCCGCCGAATGAAAGGTTGGGGCTGAAAAGCGTGCAAACACGGGGGCCGCCGTCACTCGACCGACAGAGTCAACACTTGCCAGAGTCTCCCCTGAAAGCATGCCATCCACATTCCAATGTCCCAGGAAGATTTCTCGCGCTTCTTCCAGAGACTTCATTTTCAAATAAATTCGGCGAGACATAAGAAGTGCCTAAAATGCCTATAAAAGATCAATTGAGGAATTGAAGAATTCAGAGATTTAGGAATTAAAAACACAGACATCCTGTGCAGATCAATCTCTAATTCACAATTCTTAATTCCTTAATTCCTCAATTCCATAATTCCTAAATTCGTATCACCTCTACGGTTTCCCCTTCATACAGTCCTTCGGCATGTCGATGGATACAGATAAGACCATCAGCGTGTACCAGGGTGGAAATTAAAGCAGATTCGCCAAAAATGGGCTCGGCAGTGAGACCGCTGTCTTCCTGCCGCAGCCTCACCCGGATAAAGTCTTCCCTCCCTTGTTTTGAGGCCACGTTTCGACTCAGTCGAGCCTGAATCGGCTTCCATTCCCCGAGAGATAAATCAGTGCCGCTCAGGTACGACATGAAAGGACGCACCAACACCTGGAAAACCACCATTGCCGAAGCCACATGCCCGGGAAGACCCCAAAAGGCCTTTTCACCAGTTTTTACCAAAATAGTGGGTTTGCCGGGACTTATTGCCACCCCATGGACCAGAACCTCACTGTGGTTGAATGAGGTTAAGACGTCCAGAGTCAAATCGCGGCTGCCCACCGAAGATCCGCCTGAGATAAGGCAGACATCTGCACCATCGAGTGCCTGTTGACATTTGGTTCGCAGCTCCGAGAACTGATCGGGAGCTAACCCCAACAGAAGCGGCATCCCTCCACACTCCCTCACCATGGCTGACAGACTGTGGGAATTGATGTCTCGTAGTTCTCCTGGCCGGGGGTCCTGTTCAATGGGAACGATCTCGTCACCGGTGCTGATGATTGCCGCTCTCGGTTGCCGCCTTACTGTTATCTTTTCTCGTCCCAGCCCGGCCAGCAGACCAATTTCCTGCGCTCTGAGTCGCCTCCCTGCCTGCAATGCCACCTGACCGGCGCCAAAGTCGTCACCGGGTTGGATCACGTTTTCCAGCGGGGCCACACTGCGGCTGATAGCCACGCTCTTCCGGTCCAGCTCTTCGGTGTATTCCACCATGACCACACTGTCCGCGCCTGCAGGAAGCATGCCTCCAGTGGGAATCCTGACCGCCTTGCCGTTGTTCAGCTCAAGTGAAGGGATCTCTCCCATTTCCACCTCACCCACAATCTCTAGGAGGGAAGGTAAACTCTCTGAGGCTCCGAAGGTATCCTGAGCTCTAACCGCGTAGCCGTCAACAGTAGAGCGGATGAAGGGTGGTAGGTCTTCCTTGCTGACAATGGGTTCCGCCAGCACTCGGTTCAAAGCCTGAGCCAGAGGAACCTCTTCAGTTTCGAGGAGAGGGAATCGTTGGAACTCACCCCATACCTGTTCACGGGTTTTTACCTTAAAAAAACTTGTCTTCACGTTCTTCTTCGTGTCTGTTTTAGCTCTTGCTTATGTTTAGGGGAAAGTTTTTATATCACGGAGAGAACGAGCAAAACAACAGTTTTTGGGGTTGGTTTCTTACAGATTTGATCCTGCCGGAGCATTTTCGGCTCCACTCAGTTCGTTATGGCTATCCTGTTGGCGAGGGGGCAGAAAGATCGCTGCCCCCACCTTGAAATGGAAAAGTTAAATTCTGAAGTGCTGCATGCTCACTTAATTCATTCGGCTCAAAGGAAAGTCAGTCTCGAATAAAATTTAGTGTGCAGGCGCACAATCGGTCATTTAGTCACTGCACTCTACACACACACCGTGCTCGTCAATGCAGCCATCGCAATGCATTCGCCGGCAGACTCTACACTCGTGAGGGGCTAAGATGTCGTCCTTTTCATGTTTCTCACCGCATGCTACACACTCAAACTCTTCGCTCATAATTACACCCCCTTTTCCCAAAAATGATGTGTCTGGAAAAATAGGTATGAATGTAACTGTTGTCAATGGGCAGTTGCAAGGCCAGTATGGCTACCCCTAGCCCGAATATTTCATGAAATATTCGGGCTAGCTTAATACGGGGGTGGAGTACTCCATGAAAACTCATTTTATTGTCGCAGGAATCTAAAAAAGATCTACGTGTTCGATGCACGTTAGCGAGTATGAAAAGAGGCCTGGCGTGTTGGCTGAACTGGGTCCCATCGATTATTGACACTCGCCGCTGGATTTTGCTAATTTGCGCACATGGAAAATTGTCTTATATTTATAGTTGCCTGCCCTTAAAAGAAAATTCAAGGAAATCGAGGCTGGCAACTTTTTTCGAATGGGGAAATGCCATGACAACTTCAGATCAACCTTTTTCCAAATCTCAAAGCCCAATTCCTCCGGAGGTCCAGCACCAACTGAGATCGGTATTGGAACAATTGCCTCATCCCGTTCCTCTCTATCTCTTCACCAAAGAAGGCCAAAACGACATCTACAATCAGGCCGCCAAAGAGATTGTACGTGCCTTTGCTGGACTGGGAAAAAACATTGAACTTCAGGAAATGGACTTCGATCATGAACTCGCTCAGAAGTGGCAGGTTGATATCTCTCCTACCGTTCTCTTTGATCCTGAGCGTTATTCTATCCGTTTCCTCGGGGCCCCTATGGGTGAGGAAGGTCGGACCCTGCTTGAAGCAGTAGTACTCATTGGACTTCGGCGTAGTAATCTCAGCGAACAGTCTCTCAAAATCATAGAGAAGATCAATTCCCCTCGGGCGGTGAAAGTATTTTCCAGCCCCACCTGCCCATATTGCCCACAGCAGGCGGTCAGCGCTCTCAAAGCTGCCATTGCCAAACCCGAATTGATTTCTTTGGAGATCGTCGATATCCAGGCCAATCCCTACCTCGCCGACCTTTATTCTGCTCACAGTGTTCCTCAAACGTTTGCCAATGATACCTTGATCGCCCAGGGAGCTCAGCCTGAAGAGCTCTTCATACTCTCTCTGCAAAAAATGGAGGAGCAGACCGTATTTATCCCGGATATCGACACCGAGGTGGTTGAAAATGATCTGGTCATTGTAGGAGGAGGACCAGCCGGGCTCACTGCAGCTATCTATGCGGTTCGCAGTGGGCTCAACGCAGCGGTGGTGGAACGCGATACCCTCGGGGGCCAGGTGGCAATAACACCCTTGGTAGAAAACTACCCCGGTTTCACCCAGGTGGGCGGCAAGGCCTTGGTTGACCTGCTCGTGAGCCACGCTCTGGAATATGTAACGATTTTCCAGGGAGAAGAGGTGGTGGACATTGAAACTGGAGAAGGCATAACCGTGCTTACGAGCAGGAGACGCTTCAATACCAAGGCTGTTCTTCTGGCCACCGGGGCAACTCACAAGCTCCTAGGAGTTCCTGGAGAATCTCACTTCTCCGGTCGAGGAGTCACCTATTGCAGCACTTGTGACGGACCTCTATTTAAAGGGAAAAAGGTGATCATGGTAGGAGGTGGCAATAGCGCCGTTACCGAGGCCCTCTATCTCCACAATGTTGGTGCCGACGTCACCCTGGTGCACCGTCGAGACACCTTGCGGGCGCAGGAACATTTGAGCAAGTACCTGTTTGCCGCCAACATTCCTGTCCTCTGGAATACAGAAGTACAAGAGATACGGGGGGAGGAAAAAGTCCAAGAGGTTCTCCTCTACAACAATGTCACTCAGGAGAGCAGAACCTTATCTTTAGACGGGGTCTTTATCGCCATCGGTTACCTTCCCGCCGTGGGGCTGGCGAAGAAACTTGGAGTGGAGCTTACACCCGAGGGATTTATTAAGCGTGATGAACACCACCGCACAAACATACCTGGAATCTATTCCGCAGGAGACGTGGAGGGAGGCTACAAGCAGATCGTGACCGCAGTGGGCCAGGGTGCTGAGGCGGCCCTGAGCATCTATGAAGATCTGATTCATCCATATTGGCTGGCACAGCCAGGGATCTCAAAGAGTTGAATTTACGGGATGTGAGATGTGGGATGTGAGATTTTGGATTGCGGATTGCGGATTGCGGAATGAAAGGTTTCAGGTGTTCCGCCGGAGGCGGATCAGGTGCCAGGGGAAGAAACAAAAAGCTGATACGCTCTGCCTGCCTGTCCCGAGCTTGTCGCGGGGCTGCTAACTCCCTGTTTTACAGTGCCTAGTGCCTACTGCTTAATGCCCAGTTTTTTGCTGCCCGCTGCAATCTGCCAGCTGCCTGCTGATCTCTAATCTCCGTCTCGCCGTTTCTCCGCGTCCCCGCGTCATTTCTTACCAGTTACAACGGAGCCGTAAGCTGCGGTGGCGATGAAGCATCCACTACTACTATTTCCGTTCCCGCCACCCTCATCTTCTCCGGCTCCTGCCTGCAGGTCGTCAAAAAAGATATCAGGAGCCGCATTGGTATCACCAGCCACCAGATTGTCAGCATCAGACTGGAAGGTCACGGATTTGCCGTCGGCGGACATGGAGGGGTTATTGCTATTCCCGTTTCCTTCGACGCCGGCCAAATCCACACTTACCCGGGTGGTGGTTGCGGTCAGAAGATCGTGAACGAAAACGTCGGTGCTGGCGTTGATATCATCATCCACAAGGTTGCTGGCGTTGGACTCGAAGGCCACATACCTTCCGTCGGCAGAGATTGAGGAGGAAGAGCTATCGCCATTCGCTTCCGCGCCAAGCGAGTCCACACTCACCCGTACCGTGGAGACCCCAAGGGGCTCATCGTATGTCCCGTTTCCATCGGCATCCCGATCATGAACAAAGACGTCCCTGCTGCCGTTGGTATCATTACCCACCCCCAGAAGGTTGGTGGCATCAGAAACAAAGGCCACATACCTGCCATCTCCAGAGATGGAGGGGGAATAGCTATTATTGTCTCCTTCGGCACCGGCTGAGTCCACACTTACCCGGGAGGTAGCTCCCGTTTGCAGGTCGTGAACAAAAACGTCTGAGAAACCATTGTTATCATTTCCCGCCCCTAAAAGGTTGGTGGCAAGGGACTCGAAGGCCACGTACCTGCCATCTCCAGAAATGGAGGGAACGTAGCTATTATCTGTTCCTGCGACGCCCAAGGAGTCCACACTCACCAGGGTGGTAGCCCCCGTCTGCCGGTCGTGAACATAGATGTCCCAGAGCGCGACATCATTAAGCACAAAGTCGACATCAGATTCGAAGGCCACGTACTCGCCATCGGAAGAAATGGAGGGGTTAAAACTAGCACCGATTCCTTCGGTGCCTGCTGAGTCCACGCTCACCCGGGTGGTAGCCCCCGTCTGCCGATCGTGAACAAAGATGTCGAAGAACCCATTGGTATCACCAGCCACAAGGTTGGTGGCATCAGACTCGAAAGCCACGTACCCGCCATTGGAAGAAATGGAAGGGTCAGTACTACTTTCGTCTCCTTCGGCGCCGACTGAGTTCACACTCACCCGGCTGGTGAATCCAGTCTGGCGATCGTGAACAAAAACGTCAGGTTTGTTATTGGTATCATTTGCCACCAGGTTAGTGGCGAAGGACTCGAAGGCCACGTACCTGCCATCAGAAGAGTTGGAGGGGGCAGTGCTAGCATTGTTGCCTTCAACGCCGGCTGAGTCCACACTCACCCGCTCAGTTACTTGCGACCAAGCGATCTCCCCCCCTGCTTGTAGAGAGAAACAGAGTCCAAGCCCTAACAGCAGGAGGTATGTTCGCTTCATTCTCACCAACTTTTCTCCTTCACTCTTCAAGCGACAGGAAAAAGGGTCACCATGAGGGATGAAGCTCTTGAGAATGAGGAGGACGCACCCAGCGATCAGCCAAAACAATTGCGAGACTCCAATCTGTAAGCAGTCGAAATCACAAAGGATGTGCCAACTAGTCGACCCTCAGTCTAGTTGTTCAAATCCCGTTCCCTCGTCGCCTGTAATCGAGTTACAAGCAAAAGTGATGCCAACAGGTAAGAATATTAGAGATTTCAACCAGGTAGGCTATCTGGCATTGGCTTTTCAGGTCTATTCAATTTTCAAAATTAAGTGCACAGCCCTAAAACGTTTTAAGGCTTCTAACGTACCAGCAGCAAAAAAGTATCTAAGAACACTAAGATCTGCCACGTTGGTAATCAGTGAAAACCACCTAGAACTGTTTAAATATCTTGATTCTTGCACTATTTTGGGAATTTAGTGGTCTTGACTTTTATGGTTATCTTCTTACTTTATCAAGTAATTACCCTAATAAACGACAAAAACAGTATGACTATTTTATTTTATCAGGGGAACGGCGATGCCAAGATGTGAGATTGCAGACTTCAGCATGATTTGGCTGGAACCGCAGAGGCTGGGTATCTGAAAGAAGTGATGAAGAGATAGAATGATAAAGGAGGTGTACTATGCCCACGATTAAATATGATGACATCACGATCAACGTTGACGATGAAGGATACCTTCTCAATGCAGAAGAATGGGATGAGAAGGTTGCCTGCGCTTTGACCCAAACAGTAGAGGGCGTGGATGATTGCGATATTACAGACGAGAGGATAGAAATCCTTAAGTTTATGAGAGACTACTATAAGCGATTCGAATCATTCCCTATTGTTCGCCACGTCTGCAAGAACGTCCACCAGAAGAACGAATGCCTCTACGAGCAGTTCATCGATCCGCTCAAGGCCTGGAAGATTGCCGGACTTCCGAAACCAACACCTGATGCAATCGCCCGAATCAGGCATGAGTTGGATTAAGGGCTTTCGGTTATCAATAGTTTCATAACTTTTTCTCTGACAAACGAGATTCAAATCTTGACCTCGTTAAAAAATAAATGCGCGATTAGCCCATCATAAATGATGGCGGGTCTTCCCTTTACAGGATCTTTAAGGTGCTCCTATTCTAATCTTCGTTTGGGCAAAGATCTTTACTTCATGTGGTTGTCTGCTGGAGTAATGGAGTAATGAAAGGACAATGAACGTTAAATTCTGGCGTTCGCTGTTTCCAACACTCCAATACTCCAGTACTCCAGTACTCCAATACTCCAAAACAGCTCTCACCTGTACCGGCAAAGCAATTGGATCTTGACCTGGCTCGGAGGATCAGGTTTCCTATAATTAAATATGGTTTCATTTCCGAGGTTATATGAGATCAGAAATATAAAGATTGCAGTTGCTCTGACTTTAGCAATCGTTCTGAGCCTCATTTCTGCCGGATGTTCATCCAACTATGATCATATAATCGCGATAGCACGAAAACTATAGAGAAAAATCCGGATGATGCTGATGCCTACCGTGATCGCGCCAGAACCTGGGAAGAGAAAGGTGATTATGACCGAGCTATCGCCGACTATAGCAAGGCTATCGAACTAGACCAGGGTGATGTCAATCTTTACTATTTACGAAGCTACCTCTACAGTGAGAAAGGCGACTATGACCAGGCTATCGCCGACTGCACCAAGGCCATAGAAATAAACCCAGATGATGCTAAGGCTTACTATTTTCGAGGCAACCTTTACAGAAAGAAAGGCGACTATGATCAAGCTATCACTGACTGCAGCAAGGCCATAGAGATAGACAGAGATGATGCTATTGCTTATTACTTTCGGGCAAGGGCCTGGGAAGAAAAAGGAAATCTTGACAAGGCTATAAAAGATACCGGCAAGGCTTCAGAAAAAAACCGCCAGGTTTGGCTGGATGCGATTTTATATAAATATCGAGCAGGACTGTGGTTAAAGATAGGAAAAGATTGCCCGTACAGAGAAGATCTCGCTAAAGCTCGGGAGCTTTCAGATTACCTCGATGAGAGTCAAGTCCTGCCTGACTAATATTTATAGAACTTTTCGCCTCTCCGATGATGTATCTCTCCACATTGTCCAGATACAGCTCAATTCTCAAGTATGTGGAAATCCTTGGAGGTAGTATGGAAAAATAGTATAAGTCTTCTAAAGATCAAGAAGCCACATGACATTGCTCTTTACACTTCTTTATTGACAAACATGCTCTTGTCGTTGATCTTAGGATAGTAAAAGCGGCCAAAGACTGAGGGGGAACGTGTAAGATGAGACAAAAACGGGTCACAGGAAGGACTGTTTGGCAACCGATATTGATGGCCTCTGTCATGGCAGTGATCCTCTTCACTCCCCTTACCGGTGCTGGTGCCACCTCGGCGGTAAATAGGGCCTTCCTCGACGCAGCATTCAACGGCGATACCAAGGCAGTAAAGACCCTGCTGGCAGAGGGTGCTGACGTCAATGTGAAGGATACCATAGGATTTACCGCTTTATTCGGGGCTGCAAGAAGCGGTCACACTGAAACCGTCAAGCTTTTGCTGGCCAAGGGTGCTGATCCAAATGTCAACCTACCTACCAGTGGCACAACAGCCTTGATGTATGCTGCACTGAACGGCCACAACGACATCGTAGTTGCCCTTCTCGATAAAGGAGCCGAGGTCAACGTAAAAAATAAACGGGGCATAACCTCTTTGATGTACGCTGCGTATGGGGGCCGCACCCAGGTGGCTCAAACATTATTAGCGAGAGGGGCTGAGATCAATGTGAAAGACAACGAAGGCCTCACTGCTTTAGCATATGCTGAGACAACCCATCATGACGAAGTTGGGCAAATACTCAAGAAGGCAGGCGCGAAGTAATAGTCGAACACATTACCGAAGGTCATCTCTAGCCCGGGGCCATATTTTGGAGTGCGAAGTGTGAATGAAGGGATGTGATCTTCACTGTGCTCTCTCCCTTTCGAGCCACTCAATTCACAACTTAGTTTGGGTGGTTCTACTTGACCCACAAGCTTGTGCCATCCTATATTCTCTCCTATCGAAAGCGCGTTTTTTCAGTTATCATTTCTATGGAGTTCCTGCTAGACATTTCACAGTCCCGTTTTGGCAACGTTCAAGTGCGAGAGAATCATACAGAAATATCAAGAGTAAAGATTTGACCCCCCATAGTTTTTAAGGAGGCTCACTTGTTACCTTTTCGAACCATTATCACATTTGTGGTTACTCTAGCTACTCTGTCATATGCCATCCCCTCGAATAGTAAAAACGATATAGAAGATTTGGTCGATATTGAGCAAGTAGATAAAAAGATCATTGCTATTCGAGATGGGATCCAAACGGCTCCGTTTGAATTGAGGTCAAAAGAAAAGGTTTTGTGGCTTGATTCTGATGGTTACATTGGTGCCCTATTGACGAATGAACGTTTTATTGCGATTTCTCTATCCTCGAGTGGTTGGCTAGAAATTCCATTGAGGTCCAAGGAGGCCGATGATGGAAGTCCTATTTTATCTTCTACTCTTGCCCTGTTAGTGACCAAGGAACGTGTAATTGGCTTCGATGCAATATCACACCGTTTTATCGAACAAAGTCTTAGATTGGATGAGGAGTTTGTCGCGGCCGAAGCGAATGATTATGTTGCTGCTGTTATCTCCTCCAGGCGGGCTCTCGGTTTAGCGTCAGGGGGCAGTGGTTTCAGCGAAATCCGTTTTCAAACCAGTGAAACTTTTCACTCTATCAGAACAAAGTCACAAGTCATTACTGTAAGAACGTCTTGGCGAATCCTCACTTTTGGTGTTGCGAGTCCTTCTTGGTCTGAGGTCAGGTTGTGAAGCCATAAGTGATTTCCCGGCATAGCTGGGTCTTTGGTCTCTTGTAAAGTGTGGATTACCTATTTCATTCCAAACTCTCGCCTCTTTTGCCCCGTGCCAACATGTAGCACCATGGTCGCCATAGCAAAAGTGTAAATTAAGGGATGTAATGCACAGTTTGCCCCTCCCTTTTATCCAGCCGATTAATCCCAGAATAAGTTTCGTGATCTCAAACGAGCTTTGTGCTATTCTCTTGCGCTAATTTTTCACCACGCTTAACTAACAGGCAACATGAAAGGAGGATGGGTTATGATGAAGGGGTTGAAGTGTATGTTGGTTCTCATGGGAGTTCTGCTGTTTGCCACACTGGCTCTTGCCGAAGCAGATATTTTAAAAAAGAAGACATTAATGCTTAGAGACGGAGCAAGTAACACTATAATGATACTATGCATAGACAAGCATAAATTCATTCAAACGATAATTTACAGTCCTAATGGAAATGTTAGCGTATCATTAATTCAAATGTTAGAGCCTACCCCTACAGGTGGTAAACCGGCAGAATGTTATAGAAGCAACACTACCAGTTAACAAAAAATTACATAACCAGCCGCTGCAGTCTGACGGGGCAAACAGCTCCGTTGGTTTTGTGTCCTGAGTGAACATTACATACTTTAATCTACAGTTCCCCGTTTGATAACCAGCTACAATATCTGGGTTAGAATTCTGGAGTGTGAAGTGTGGATTAAGGTCTGTAATCTACACTGTTCAAGTCTATTCATCGTAATATTTTATTGTATCTCCTGCCTCACCGGTCTATGATCCGGTGTGCTTATCTGCACTACTTTTTTACGGTGTCTCTGTAAATAAAATCCCCCCAACCCCCCTTTACAAAAGGGGGGCTTTCAATGGGATTCCTTACAGGAAAACGACTATCTTCCCCCTTTTCTAAAGGGGGACCGAGGCCTGCCCGCCATCGCTCTCGCCTGCCCGCTCGTGCCTCCCAGTGGCAGGCGGGCTCAGGCGAGGCGGGCGGGGGGATTTTGCTGCGCGGTCGTCTTTCCCAAGGCCACCGCAGCATACGCAGTGTACAGGCAAAACTAAACTATACCACCAGCACAGCAGGTGGGTTTTGTAAGTACTAAGCATTTCTCATCAGTATCGGAGTCTTTGCGATCCTATGGCACCACAAATTACTTTCTTATTTTCAGGGGTCGTCTTTGGGCTCAGTGCCGGCCTCTCGCCAGGTCCGCTGTTGACTTTGGTGATTTCTGAAACTTTGAAACATGACATAAAGGAAGGCATGAAAGTAGCCCTTGCGCCTCTTTTGACAGACCTTCCAATTGTACTCATTACTCTCTTTGTTCTCTCTCGCCTCTCAAACATGTTGCCAGTACTTGGAGTAGTTTCCTTATTAGGTTGTGCATTTCTCATTTATCTCGGCTACGAGAGCATATCTTTTCGGGGGGTTGATATGGATATTGAGCAGGCAAAACCCCAGTCGATCAGAAAAGGCGTGATCGCAAACTTCTTGAACCCGAACCCCTACATGTTTTGGTTTATCATTGGAGCACCGCTGGTATTAAAAGCGTTGAAGATAAGTCTATTCTCAGCATCACTTTTTATCTTGGGTTTTTATGTGTGTCTCGTGGGTTCAAAAGTGTTGGTAGCCGTTGTGGTTGGAAAATCACGTTTCTTTCTCAAAAGCAGGAACTACGTTTACACAATCAAATTTCTCGGTGTAATACTTCTGGTTTTTGCAGTCCTTTTCCTCAAGGACAGCTTAAAGCTTTTCGGAATACTATGAAGCTGGTATCCACTTCCTTGCTAAACTATTTTTCTTTCAGCCATCAAGGGTATTCTTCTACCAGCACAGCATCTGGGGCATGAATTACGTATTTTTATCTTCATTTTTCTCCCAACCAAAAATAGCCGCACATTGCGCCAAATCCCAGTCCAGTTCTACAAAAGCTTGACCGTTGAGAAACAGAAATTACCGCAATGATATTAATTCCTAGTCTATTGGTAGTTTTTGTATTGAAAACCAATTTCTTTGAGTTATCCTTAAAAGATTCGTAGCAAACTGATACCAACCAAGGAAAAACTACTACGAAGCCACATGGGAGGAGGGGTTCACCATGAAAACTCAGCTTAGATTTTTCAAAGTCATCCTGGTTGGTTTGGCGGTGACATTTGGTGCTCTCTCGGTTGCAACAGGGGTGGAAGCAGCCTCAACTGCTTCAGGGGTTCTTGATGGGAAAAAATTCGTTGGACCAACTGGTGAGAAAGGCAAGAAGGTCGATCATGAGGACGAATTGAGCTTCAGTAACGGCAAATTTACTTCGTCCGCTTGTTTCCCATATGGGTTTAAGAGCGGCCCCTATACTGCGACAGTCGACGGTGATGCTATCCACTTCCAGGCTGTGACCCTCAGTCCCACCCATGGAAAGATGGAATGGCAGGGAACACTGAAAGATGGCACCCTTGATGTTACTTACTCATGGACCAAGGAGCGGTGGCTTTGGACTACTCATAGGGAATACTGGTTCAAGGGATCTTTAAAAGAATAGAGCTCTTTAGCTTGAACGTGGCTCTGCATGCATGGGGAAGTGATCATTATGTCTGAAGCCCGCCGAGCACCTGCTGAGACGCCGAAAGTCAGGCGCTTTCTTAAGATATCGCTGATTGTCGGGTTCCTGGTGTTATTGAATTATGGCGGTAGCTTGGTAGTACAGCAAATCAATTTTCAGATCTGGCCCGAGCACGAGCGTCTCATAATCACAGTCCTCTGGTTGGCCATCGTGGTTTATGTACTCTGGATGGCTCTGCCCTTCGTGCCTGGCATCGAACTTGGTCTGGCCTTGATGGTTCTGCTCGGGACGAGGGGTATTATCTTGGTGTATCTGTGCACCCTCTTGTCCTTGTCCCTCAGTTTTACCATTGGCAGACTGATACCTCTCAAAAGTTTCGCCCGGTTCTTGGGGTGGCTGCATCTCTACAAAGCCCGGGATCTTATGCTCCAACTGGAACCGTTAAATTCTGAGGAGAAACTGGACTTTCTGTTGAGAGCTGCTCCCTCCAAGGTTATCCCCTTCCTGGTGAAACACCGCTACTTTATGATTGCCCTCGCTTTGAATCTTCCCGGAAACGCCTTAATTGGTGGGGGCGGGGGCATCGGTTTGATCAGCGGCATGAGTAGGTTGTATCCATTCCCCAAATACATCCTGTTGGTCAGTTTCGCCATAACGCCTGTTCCTTTACTGCTTCTGGCAGGTAAATTGCCTCTGTGATTCTCAGGCTTTGAGCCTTGCCAAGAATGAAGGAAATCGTGTCTAACAAAAAAGGTTCCGTCCCTCAGGGAATTGAGGGTCAGGTGGAGGGGAGGTAGGATGGAAAATAATTTTATTGCGAAAAGCCGATCACCAAGATGAGGGCACACAGCAACATGACCCATATTAGTATCGCATTGCGTGTTGCTTTTTTTGCCCTGTCGGCTTCCCACCAAATCCGTGGTCGAATACCTTGGAACACGAAGAATACCACGCCAGAAAGGTTGATGCATATGAGGTTGGTGATAAAAAGAAGCAGTGCGCCCCAGGCCAGATGGAAAAATCCCGATCCTATTAGAAGTCCTGAGGTCACCAGAGGTGGAAGAAAGGCCACTGCCACCATAACCCCAACCAGTATCGCTGGAATTCCGGTGGTAAAAGCCAGAGCGCCTGCACCCCCTGCTGCCAGGGCAATAGCGATATCGCTCAACCCCACGTTCGTTCTGGAGGCGATTTCGTGGATGGTCGGATCCACTTGCAAAAGCAAGCCTATGACAACCGACAACAGCACCGACAGGGCGATACCCAGGCCACCGGATTTTAAGGCAGTACGTGCCAGGTCACCATCGCCAAGAGTGGTGGCAAGGGAAAGAGCCGCATTGGGGCCTAGCAAGGGTGCAATGACCATCGCCCCAATAACGACGGCAACATTGTCGCGTAATACACCCATGGTCGCAACAATAGCTGACAGAACGACCATGGCCACGTATGTTTTGGAGAGTTTGGCCGCATCTTCAATGTTCGCATACATTTCTTGACGGCTAATTCTTTCCCGCTTCCGCTCTTTATCTTCCTCAGCCTCGGCACTTTTTGCATCATCTTGTTCTTCCTCAACAGGCTCCGGGCGGGGCAGGGAGGCTGCCACCGGCATCAAAACGGCTCTGAAACCATCAACCGAACCATAGTTGTTTTCGATCAAGTCAAGAACTGCTTCTGCTTCCCCAACTGAGACCAACATTTTTACCAGAATTTCTCCCTCAGCCAGATTTTGATACCACAATCCCATGAGGGAGTGTTCCTCTTGATCTCGCAAATATTCATAAGCGTACTTCCCGACATCCTCGGGGAGAATCATTTCAATCACTCTGAGTGCCATTTTAGTATCCCCACCCGAGTATCCACCTTGCCAGTGAAGAATCCGGGCTAGATTAGGAATATGAAGCTTAAAACCTTGTAAGCGGCAATCCTTTGAACGCCGTGGTCCCGTATATTTAACCCAGGTAAGAGCGTTTTCGCAAAGAATTTTTTGTGAAGACAAAAAATTGGTGAGACAGGCACTGTTGCAGGTTGGCACTCTCGCCTTGGAGGTGATTAGAGAAAAAATTATCCCGGATCATTCATGCAAACCTCTTGGCGGTTTCATGAATGATCCGGGACTTCATGTTTGAAAAGATGCGATCAATCAGCTATCCGGATGTCCACTCTCCGGTTTATTGCCCTGCCCTCCGGGGTGACATTACTCACTCTGGGCATTTCCTCTCCATAGCCAAGAGTTTCTATTGCACGAGCAGAAATACCTTGGCTCACAAAGTAGTCACGAACCGCTTTGGCGCGACGTTCGGATAACAGCTGGTTGTATGCCGCCGAACCCGTGGAATCCGTGTGTCCTTCGATGAAAAGAGTTGCACCAGGCTTTGCATCCAGTTTTGGAACTACAGCGTTGTAAACGCGCGACCAGGAAGCCTCATCAACTTCGGCACTGTCGAAATCAAAGTAACCCCCGCCCACGCTAATAATATTGGGCGCTACTTCTCGAATCTTCATTTCCTCAGCAGCAACATCCCCAACTTCCATGTACAATACCTTGCTGACGAAACTCTCAACTGCAACTGCATCTGAGATCATCTCTTCACCATCAGCGTAGGTACAGTTGCCAAGTTCGTTGATCTTTCTGAGGGTTTTTTCACCTTCCGCACTGTCAGCCAAGGAAATGACATCAAAACAGATGTTTGTGTATTCGTTATGGAGCTTCTTTGCCGCATTGTAAGGATCTTTGCCCTTGTTTACTTCACCGTCGGAAACGATAATCACTGAGGTCCTACCGGAAAATCGGCCCATTACCTTGTCCAAGGCCTTGATCTCCGTTCCAAGTGGAGTCAAGTTGCCGAAAATCTTCCCCTTCTCGGGCAGATTTTTGATTTCCCGCTCGAAAAAATATCGGGAATATGTCTCCGGACCTATGAGTGTTTCGTTGGGATAGAAGCCCTGGATTGCAGCGGTGTAACCCAGTTCAGGAATCCGGTCGTTCATCGACAGAAGCATCTTTTTGACCAGTACGGCTTTGACTTCTTTCCGTTCCTTATGCTCCATGAACATGGATCCGGATTGATCAACCAAAATGACGAAATTATCCACCCTTGGAATCTTTTTGGCTTCAGCTACCACCACACCAAATGCCATTGTCATTGCTAAAATCAAACTAAAAATAGCAAGTCTGCTTGTGCTAATCTTCATATCACTTCTCCTTTTTGTGGGGGTCAAGAATTTATGTTAAATAATCACCAATATCTGGATAGTCAACTCAGAGTGAGAAAAGAAAAAGATTCGGTGGGATTGGAAAAGGTAACATCTGTATTATTTTAAAAATTCAATACTATGAATGAAGGCCACTGCCCTGCCGTCATCATCGGAGGACGTTGTATCAATCTCGAGAGCGACACCAGATATGTTGGGAACTTCGTCTTTTTGAAAGTACTTCTTGAAGGCATCAGACAAGTCAAATTCTGAAATTACCGTTTCACCTGGTTTCGGATTGCCGAGACAAACAAAACGTCCTCCCTCGTGATAATAGTTTCCCTTGTAAGCTTTCTTTAACTTGTCATGCCTGCAGAGAAAGAGACCGATAAAATAAGGACTGTCCGGTACGGCAAGGTGGCCACTGGAAATCTTCTCATCGCCAAAGAATACCACAACGAGTAAAGCCTCATTATTGACCTTCCCTTCGTAGGAAGCACCTCTCGGATATTTGATTGCCCCCCATTCAATCTTGATTTTAGAATATTCGGCGGGATCTACAAATTTCTTCACTATCAGAGCCAGCAGAGGCTTCTTGGATTCAAAAAACAAAGCACCCTCATCAACGTCCAGATCGAGTTTCTTTCGATTTTTCGCTGCTTCCTTCAGCTCGAATCCTTTCTTTTCCAGCCATTCTTCAATAGAACCTTCCTCATAATCGCTAAAATCGATTAAATAACCCTTTTGTTGAGAAGTCTCATTTCCTGGTTTACTGGAATCGCTCGACTCGGTTACCGGGGTCAACTCCTCGGACATACTCGACTCTTTCTGTTCAGAGAAACTGTAGTTACTTAATGCTATTATGAGAATTGTTAATAATGCCGCCAATAGACCTTTCATTCTTTCATCCCCTGGATATTATAAAATAGCGTTCATTCAAACGAGAATCAGAACGCCACAGTCAATTTTCTTTGTGGAAGAGTAATACCTGAGGAGATAATGTCAATACTGAAAAAGGTGGTCTGCTGGAGAGACAAAAAGTTCCAAATCACAAATCACAAACAAATCACAATGACCGAAATTCCAAATCTTAAACCCGTACATAATCTTAGGTTAAGAGAGTTACAAAGCTGTTTTGGTCTTTGGATATTGGAATTTGTAATTTATTTGAGATTTGGTGCTTGGAGCTTGGGATTTCATAAACCCTATTATTCCAAGAACAGCTCACAATTTTTGCCGGCAAAGCCATTTCACCTCCAAATGTTGGTCAATAGTTGCCTCATCAAAATTAGTAATTATAGTTAAGCAAAACAAATACGAATCTCACTGTTTGCTAGGAAGGAGAAAAGACCATGAAAAAATGGCTGTACATAAGCGGTGTGTTGGTTGTGATCGTTGTCGCTGCTTTGGTCATAGGACTCTCGAAGTTGGGCCCGATTATCAAAACTGCGGTCAACACCTACGGCCCGAAAATGACCAAGACTGAGG
>JASFGC010000027.1:0-18587 GCA_050123975.1 Syntrophobacterales bacterium
ATAGCAATCCCTACCCCATAAATACTGTTGAGATATCAACAACTCATCTCGTCTGCACACGATTATGTGCACTGCCCAGGTAGATGTGCAATGAGTGTAAGACGCGGAGCGCTAAGCGCAGAGCGCATAACTAAAAGAGAACTAGATACCTAGAAGTAAGCTCATCCACTGATCATTACACTTCGCGCTTGCGCGCTTCGTTGTCATAAGGGCTGCGCCCGTCACTCATAGTCATTTGCCTGCGGCGTCATTTGGCTAAAGCCGTCATTACCCTTCGCTGTCATTTATGGTTATTTATTGTTGAGACATAATGACTCAATGACGGCCGTAAGGCCTCATGACGGGCGCAGCCCACCTGACGGCCGCCAGGCCTCATGACGGCCACGGTACGTGGCCTCATGCCCATGAGTGACTACGAAGCGTGGTGTTTTGTAGGCAATTACTTCGGAGAGGTGCTCGGGGGTGTTTCTGTGATTGCCAAGGATTTCATCTTTTGGATGAGAGTATTGCGGTGAATGTTCAGAATGCGGGCGGCCTTACTCTGATTCCACTCCGCCTTCTTCAATGCTTTCAGAATATACTGTCTTTCAAAATTTTCACGCGCCTGAAGCAATCCATCCCCCAGAGGGGGAGTCTCAAGATTCAAACTGGAATCGAGGAGAATATCCAGCGGAAGATCTGCAAAGGAGATCGGCTCGTTATCGGTGCCTAGTACGACCAGCCTTTCGATCAGATTCTCTAACTCACGAATATTGCCAGGCCAGGGATAGCACTCAAGGGTGTCTAAGCTTTTGTCGGTCAACCCCTTGATGTTGCGTTTCAACTGTACATTAAATCTATTGAGGAAATGTTGAGCCAACAGCTTTACATCCCCATGTCGCTCTCGCAGAGGTGGAAGTTTGACAGGAATTACATTGAGGCGAAAATAAAGATCGCTTCGAAAATTTCCCTCTTCGATGAGTTCTTCCAGATTCGTATTGGTGGCGGCCACGATTCTGACGTCCACTTTAATAGTCCGGTTGCTGCCCAATCGCACAATCTCCTTGTCCTGGAGAACGCGGAGAAGTTTTGCTTGCAGCTCGGAACGAAGCGCCGAAATTTCGTCTAAGAAAATAGTGCCCCCGTTGGCATGCTCGAACTTTCCGATGCTACGGGTGTGGGCACCTGTGAAAGAGCCTTTTTCGTGGCCGAAAAGCGTACTTTCCATGAGTTCGCTGGGAATAGCTGCACAGTTGATGGCCACGAATGGAGCCTTGCTGCGGTCTCCGTGTTGGTGTAGAGATCTGGCGATAAGTTCTTTGCCGGTACCACTCTCGCCGGTAATCAGCACGGAACTGCTCGTACTTGCCACCTTGTTTACAAGTTGCAAGATATCCAACATTCTTGGATCCTTGCTTACAATCTCAAGCTCTCCGTACCTGTGTGCTATTTCCGAGCGGAGATAACGCACTTCTCTCTGTAGAATCTGCTTTTCCAGAACCCGAGCCACAGCTGAGAGAATGTCGTCAGGTTCGAAAGGCTTGGTGATGTAGTCATAGGCACCGAGCTTGATGGATTGCACAGCTTGTTCTGCTTTGTCTGAAGCGGAAATCATAACCACGTCCATGGGCTCATCCAAAGTGCGAAGCTTCTTTAGGGTCTTGATGCCATCGATCTCAGGCATGGCAACATCCAAAAAGACAAGATCGTAATGAGAACCCTGGCAATAGGCAATTGCCTCGCGGCCACTTGCTGCAGTAGTCACTTCGTAGTCATCCTCAAGGATGACCTGAAGAGCATCTCGCGCACCCTGCTCGTCATCAACTACGAGAACCTTGGCTTTGATGGACTTTTCCTTACTCATATTTCCTTATAGGCCTATTCCTTTAGCTTTGCATACTGTTAATACTAGATTTCGATACCCACTTTTATTTATTAACCACGGAGACACGGAGACAGTTTAAATCCGAAATCCGAATATCGAAATCCGAAACAAATTCGAATTACCAAAATCCAAATGACCAAAACACCAAATAATTCTTCTTAAGTAGTTAGGTTTTGAACATTTGAGAATTCGGATTTTGTATTTGTTTCGTGCTTCGGGTTTCGTATTTCGAATTTGAGTGCAAAGCACTCTTCTGTGCCTCTGTGGTGAATCCCCTATCAAGCCTTCCTAGGCCGCCATAATTCGGGGCAAGGTAGATAATCGTTATCGAAACTGTCCTTCGGCTACCCGTTCTGAAAGTAGCAACTCTGGCACTATCGTGTCAACGCGAAAAGTCTTGTTTCCTCGATACTCGATGCTGGATGCTGGATGCTGCATATTCCCTTAATGGTCGATCTCTGGCGGGCGGGGATAAACCCCGCCCCTACGATTAACTTATCTCGACTCAGGCTTATGTGGTGGAGCAGGCCTCTGTGCCTGCTCTTTGGCAGGCAGGGACGCCTGCCCTACCAGATGCCGGATGCTGGATAGTTGGAGTGTGCCCCAGCAACAAATATTTTCAAGCTTGAAAATGCTCGTTCCAAATACATTGTTACGCTGTAAAAACATAATATCGAGTATCGAGAAACTGCTAAGTTTTCAAAATAGTTGACAAGATTGCCATATCTGGGCTAGTTATAGGTGCGGGATAAAGGAGCTGCGGTGTGACCGGCCTTAGGATGAAAAATGGAGCAGTCCGAAAAGCGTCTTATTTTTTCAGCCGAAGATATTGCTCGCCAAGTTCAGCGGTTGGCACACCAGATCTCTGCCGACTATAAAGGCAAAGAGGTCGTACTCATAGGGGTGCTTAAAGGTGCTTTCATCTTTCTGGCAGATCTAGTACGCCAGCTCAGCATCCCAGCGCAGTTGGATTTTGTCAGGTTGGCAAGCTACGGTACAGCAACCGAGTCCAGCGGCAAGATTAGAATCACCACCGATGTGGAGTTGGATCTAGAAGGTCGTGATGTTCTCATTGTGGAGGATATTGTCGATTCTGGCTTAACCACAGTATTCTTGCGCGAACATCTATTGGCCAAGAAGCCACGTTCTCTGAAAATGTGCGTTCTCCTGGACAAAAGAGAGCGGCGCAGCGTCCCGGTCTCGCTGGATTATGTGGGCTTGCACCTGGACAAGGGCTTTGTAATCGGCTACGGCTTAGATTGCAATGAAGCCCACCGTCATTTGCCTGGTATCTATGAATTGATTGTGTAGCTGTTTTATGGCCAAGCCGCACTGGGTGCAACTGGGGTAACGAGGTCAGCAAATGATTGTTCAGTGTGAACAGTGCCAAAAGCAATTCAAGCTGAATCCCGATCTTTTAAAACGTCCTACGGTCAAAGTTCGTTGTTCCAACTGCCAACATGTTTTCAGTGTTTCCCGCCCAGAACCGCCTGGAGTAGTGGAAACGGCGCTCACCTCTCCTGAAGTAAAAAGCCCACCTCCCACACGTCCAACCTCCAGGAGACGACTCCTTATCCTGCTCATCCCTCTGATCGTGATTGCAGGGGGTCTCGCCCTGTGGCTCTACGTACCATGGCCCGTGTCAACGAAAACCGTCCCGCAGACCACCGGGATTGAACAGCTTCACTTAGTTAGGAGTCGGGGCTTCTTCATAGATAACAAGGAGGCAGGACAGCTCTTTGTGATCCAAGGCCAGGTCCGCAACGATTTTCCCGTACCTCGGCGTTGGATTCATCTGCGTGCTAAACTCTACACAACCGATGGCCAGACCGCACGGCAATTGGATTTTTTTGCTGGCACCATGCTCTCTGATAAGCAGCTGCAAAATGTACCGCTCAAAGAGCTCTTAGGGTTGATTCAACGTCCCCCCGTTAAACAGAATCAGGTGCGAACAATAGCTGCTCGAGAAGAGGTCACCTTCACCGTGCCTTTTGGTGATCTTCCAGAATTGACTGAACTCAGCGACTACAGTGTGGAAATTCTTGCTTCCCAGCCCGCCTGAAAAAGAGGCCAGCCGAGTCTTGGATCTCTGGCTGAAACCAACGAATCCCTGTTGCAACTTAGAAGCGATGGGACTATGAAACAAACCCGCAACATGATTTTTTCTACTGTTATGCTGGCGTTGGTAGTTGGCTTGGGCACCGCTGGTTACATGATTTTGGAAAGATGGGATTTTTTGGATTCCCTTTATATGACCGTCATTACCATTTCCACCGTAGGCTTCACCGAAGTCAATCCAGTTAGCAACCAAGGGCGCATACTCACTATGACCATTCTGATTTCTGGTCTGGGAGTGTTGGGCTACGTAGTCGGTACCCTGACTCGGACCTTGGTGGAAGGACAATTACTGGAAGTTATGGGGAGGAAGAAATTGGAACGTCAGATTCAAAAGCTGAGAAATCATTACATCATCTGTGGATATGGCCGAGTGGGCCGCATTATCTGCGAGGAGATCAAGAAGTCAAAGCCCACTCCTCTGGTGGTAATTGATAATGACAGCACCTTGACCCCCAAGATAGAAGAAGATGGCTATCTGTATTTGCTCGGAGACGCCACCAGGGAGGAAGTGCTTCTGAAAGCGGGTATTCGCTATGCCAAAGCACTTGCAACCGCCCTCGATTCCGAAGCGGATAATGTTTACATAACCTTAACCGCCAAAGGTCTGAACCAGGACATGTTTGTCTTGTCCCGAGCTGGGAGAATAGGCTCAGAAAAAAAGCTTGAGCGTGCCGGTGCCGACCGGGTGGTATCTCCTCACCAAATCGGTGGCTTCCGCATGGCCCAGGCCCTGCTTCGACCCCATGTAACGGAGTTTATTGATTTCGCCTTTACTGACCTAGACACCAACTTAGGCATGGAGGAGATACCGGTCAGGCCAAATAGTAAATTATCTGATATTTCCTTGGTGGACTCTGGTATCAGACAGCAGTTCGATCTCATTATTGTGGCCATTAGCAAGGCCAGCGGTGAGATGCTCTTTAATCCAGCCTCTCAGACCCGTATTCAAATTGGCGACACGCTCATTGCCCTAGGCCAGAGAAATAGTCTGAAAAAACTTGAGGAACTCCTTGGTAATGTAAACAATCAGTAGCAGTCTATTGAGACAGCCCAAAGCAGTGGAGCACTGCACAATATCAAATTGGTCCTTCGGACACCCCACCCTGCGGGCGGGTCCCCGGTTTCCAAATATCAAGGTTTCAGGAAGAAGAAACAGAGAATCCAGTAGTCAGTAGCCAGTAGCCAGTAGAAAAGAGGTATTTGCCTTTTGATTTTTGATTCTGGATTCAAACTCCTACTTTCTGGTGCCTAGTTCTTAGTTCCTAGTTTTTTCTTGCCCTCTTCCCTATGCCCTATGCTCCATGCTCTATGCCACCTTTCACATCCCACATCTCACATCTCATATCTCACATCCAGCTTTAATCTTTTTTCCTGACACCTGAAACCTGAAACCTCCACAACACCTCACACCTTACATCTCACACCCTGAACTGAAACCCACAATTAATGTTCGCGGAAGTAATAAATATCATTGACAAAAGCAGGTTGGCATGGTACGTTTCGGCGTTTTTTTAGGGTAATTATCCCTAGGATTTGAGAGGAAGGCGTTAGAGGGACCTCATGTTAGATCTTAAGTTTGTAAGGGAAAATCAACAAATGGTGCAGCAAATGCTGCAAGATCGACGCTCTGACCTCGACATACAACCACTGTTGACCTTGGATCAAGAACGGAGGCAGATTATTCAGGAGGTCGAATCTCTCAAGCATGAGCGCAAGGGAGTCTCGGACCAGATTGCCAAGATGAAAAAGAGCGGAGAAGATGCAACAGAAATTATTAGCAGCATGCGCCAGGCTTCACAGCGCATTAAAGAGTTGGACCAAAAACTTGGCAAGATAGAGGATGAGATCCAAGGCTCGCTCTTGCTCATCCCCAATGTGCCGCATGAGTCAGTCCCGGTCGGCAAAGATGAACATGATAATCCAGTGGTTAAGCGGTGGGGAGAGATCACCGATTTTTCTTTCACTCCTAAGCCCCACTGGGAACTGGGCGAGAACCTTGGAATTCTTGACTTTGAGCGCGCTGCCAAAATGACGGGCGCACGTTTCACTTTATACTGGGGTTTGGGTGCTCGGCTGGAACGCGCACTTATCAACTTCATGCTTGATTTTCACACCACCAAGCACGGCTACCATGAAGTGCTGCCGCCTTTTATCGTGAACAGTCTCTCCATGACCGGTACAGGGCAATTACCTAAATTCAAGGAAGACCTGTTCAAGCTGGAGGACTGGGACTACTACCTGGTACCCACGGCAGAGGTTCCGGTGACCAACATTTACATGAACGAGATCCTGGAAGAGGACGACCTCCCCCTACACTTCACGGCCTATACCCCTTGTTTTCGTTCCGAGGCCGGCTCTTATGGCAAAGACACCCGAGGCCTCATCCGCCAGCATCAGTTTAACAAGGTCGAACTAGTCAAATTCACTACCCCAGAGCAATCTTATGACGAATTGGAGAGTTTGTTGCTCGATGCTGAGGAGATTCTTCAAGAGTTGCAACTCCCTTACCAGGTAGTGACCTTATGCACTGGAGACATGGGCTTTTCCTCTGCCAAGACCTATGATATAGAGGTCTGGATTCCCGCCCAGGAAGCCTTTCGGGAAATTTCTTCATGTAGTAATTTTGAAGATTTCCAATCAAGGCGGGCAAACATCAGATATCGCCCTCGCGACAGGAAAAAAGTAGCCTTTGCACATACGCTCAATGGTTCCGGTCTCGCCGTGGGCCGTACCCTGGTAGCCATCCTGGAGAACTGGCAACAAGAGGATGGCAGCGTTGTGATACCTCCCGTTCTTCGACCCTACATGGGTGGAATAGAGGTTATTGTTCCACGGACTTGAAATTTCTGGACTATTGAAGCTCCCTGCAGTCCGCCTGCGGCGGACTACGGGGAATGCGCTCGCTGTAGCATTTTCACAAGGAGGATACCGCATGACCAGACGTGAGCTTATCGCCGCAGTAGCAGCCGCCGAAGGTATCACTATCAAAGAGGCGGAGCTGGCTGTCAAGACTGTGTTCGGTAGTATCGAACAGGCACTTGTTAAAGAAGATCGGGTTGAGATCCGTGGCTTTGGCAGTTTTAAAGTGAAGGCATATCGGAGTTACCAGGGGCGCAATCCCAAAACCGGTGAGATCATTCAAGTACAGGACAAGAAGCTTCCCTTTTTCAAAGTGGGAAAAGAACTGAAAGAGAGGGTCGACAGCTAGTAACTCCTGCTGTCGATTCGGCCTTGTCAATAGCCTCTTGTTCGGCGTCACCCTTCAGCGGCGAGTTCACTGAAAACTCACTCGATTTCCACCCGTTAGTTCCATCGTAGGATATGCATACTAGTCTTTCCCTCTTGTGGAAGTTTGCTAGAGTGACTAAGAATTCCAAATCTCAAGGTGTCGGGTGTCAGGTGTCAGGTGTCAGGAAAAAAAGAAAACTAAAACCTGTTGAAGATCCCTTCTGAAGCAAAGCGGAAGCGGTAAACACTGCTTGCCACGCCGAAGCCCTTGAGGCGAAGGCTGGAGCACTGAAACCTGAAACCTGAACACTGAAACCTTTTTTTGTTTTGTTTTTGGACAGTGATACGACCATGAGATCATGGAGGACAACGAAACGGAAACGGAGACTCTGGCTGTTGCTCTCTGCTGCCATTGCCCTGGGGTTTGCCGCGGCTTTCTTCTTGGGAAAGCATTTTTTTTCCGCTCCGGAATCAACCACTCCTCATTCCAAAATTCGCGACTCCGTTCCGGTGCAGGCTGCCAGCACGAGGAAGGTGCATCTTTATTTCGCCAGCCGCAAAGGCCGCTTTCTCCAAGCAGAAGAAAGAAAGATACAGGCCTCCGACACCGGTTCTGCTATTGAGGCCATCATTAGTGCTCTTTTGGAGGGGCCTGAGGATGTCAAACTTGTTTCCGCCATCCCAGCCGGCTCCAAGCTTCTCCACACCTTTATTACAGATGACGGTACAGCGTATGTGGATTTCAATCCCGAGCTCTCCCTTTTACATCCTGGTGGGGTCACTGCGGAGCGTCTCACTGTTTATGCCATCGTAAACTCAATTGTGTTGAATTTTGATTCTGTGGAACGAGTGCAATTGCTTTTGGAGGGCAAACCCGCAGCAACTCTTGCTGGCCACTTGGACATTCGACTTGCTAGGACGGCCAATCTTCTGATTGTCCGTTGACAAATAGGGACCTCACCCCGCTGGAATGATAGAGTGGTGGAGCATTACAAGATATTAAATTTCAAGTATCAACTCTCAGGGTTTCAGGTGTCGGGTGTCAGGTGTCAGGGAAGAACAACAAAAACACTGAAACCTGAACACTGAAACCTGAAACCTTAGTCACAGTCTTTTAGGGACCAGATTTCATAGATTCCTCGTAAAGTTGAACTATTATGTCAGAAAGCAAACGGCTAAAAAAAACGCGCAATATAGGCATCATAGCTCACATTGATGCTGGCAAGACTACGGTCACCGAGCGCATACTCTACTACACTGGCAAATCTCATAAGATGGGTGAGGTCCACGACGGCGAGGCTGTCATGGATTGGATGGAACAGGAGCAAGAGCGAGGTATCACCATTACCTCAGCTGTTACCACCTGTCGTTGGCTAGACAATCAAATCAACCTGATAGACACGCCTGGTCATGTGGATTTTACCATCGAAGTGGAGCGTTCTCTCAGGGTATTGGATGGTGCCATTGGGGTCTTCTGTGCTGTTGGAGGTGTTGAACCACAGTCCGAGACAGTATGGCACCAGGCAGACAAATACCGCATCCCTAAAATCGCCTTCATTAACAAAATGGACCGCCTTGGTGCCGATTTTCTTGGGGCCGTGGATCAAATGCGGGAAAAGCTCGGGGCTCGACCACTGATAGTGCAGATGCCCATGGGCGCGGAAGCAGATTTTTCCGGTGTCATAGATTTACTTGAGATGAAAGCAGTGTGTTGGGATGACTCCACTCTCGGCCTAACCTATGAGTACATGCCCATTCCCCCTGAATATCTAGAAGATGCCCAGGCAAAACGGGTCGAACTCCTTGAATCTATCGCTGAGTTTGATGATGCCATCATGGAGAAATACTTGGCGGATGAGATACTTGAACCGAAAGAGCTGCTCCCGGCAATCCGCCAGGCCACTCTCAACCTGGAAGTGGTTCCGGTGCTGTGCGGCAGTGCTCTGAAGAATAAAGGCATCCAGCTTCTCCTGGATGCTATTGTTGACTGTTTGCCTAGTCCCTTGGACGTTGCTGCTGTAGTTGGCCTTCACCCCAAGAGTGGGGAAGAAGAAATCCGCTCAAGCAGTAGCCAGGAACCGCTTGCCGCTCTTGCTTTTAAGATTCAAATGGACCAGGGGCGCAAGCTCACCTATGTGAGGGTATATTCAGGAACAGTGGCTTCGGGATCTACCGTCTATAATGTCAACAGGAAACGGAAGGAAAAAGTTGCCCGCATATTCCAGATGCATGCAAACAAGCGTGAAAAACGCGCAAGAGTCGGCGCCGGTGAAATAGTGGCCATGGTAGGCCTCAAATCAACCACCACCGGAGACACCATTTGTGATCCGAAACATCCTCTTCTATTGGAGCATATTGAGGTTTATGAACCGGTAATCTCCATCGCCATGGAGCCGCGCACTCGTGCAGATGAAGAGAAGACTCTTCAGTCTCTCGAGAAGCTGGCGGTAGAGGACCCCACGTTCCACTTCCGTCAAGATCCCGATACCGGGCAGACCATAATCTCGGGAATGGGCGAACTTCACCTGGAGATTCTTGTCAATCGTTTGCTGCGAGAATACTCGGTCCAGGTAAATGTTGGCAAACCACAGGTGGTCTATCGCGAAACCATTACTACTGCCGTTGAGGCCGAATCCACCTTTGACCGTGAAATCGCAGGAGTTCTCCATTTCGCCCGAGTGGAACTGCATTTAGAGCCAAGACCGAGAGGCAAAGGCAACCTTTTTCGTGACTTGGTTCGTGATGGATCCATACCTTCCTCCTTTATTCCTGCGGTGGAGGAAGGTGTGTTGGAGTCATTGGAAAGTGGTGTTATTGCTGGGTATCCCATGGTGGATGTAGAGGCTGCGATCATTGGCGGTACGCACAAGGAACAAGCAGCAAGTGAGCTCGCTTATAAAGTCGCAGCAGCAGCAGCCCTACAAGAAGCTTGCAGAAGGGCGCAACCGCAACTGCTCGAGCCCATCATGTCGGTAGAAATAATCGCTCCTGAGGAATTTACTGGCGAGGTTATCAACGACCTTAACATACGAAAAGGCAAAGTAGGGGGGGTTCACTCTAAACGCTCAGTAAAAATCATCCACGCCACCGTGGCTCTGTCTCAAATGTTTGGTTATTCAACCTCCTTGCGCTCCGCCAGCCAGGGGAGAGCAACCTTCACCATGCAATTCTCCCACTTCGACACTCTGGTGGAGAAAAAAGAACTCTATATCTAGTTCTGGATGTGAGATGTGGGATGTGGGAAGGCATGGGGCATGGAGCATGGGGCAAAGAGAAGTAATTGCGAATTTCGAATTGCGAAACTGGGAACCCGCCCGAAGGACGGGAGTCCGAAGGACAATTGCGAAATTTTAAAAATCAGAAATCCCACATCCACAATTTGTTACTGCTTGCTGTCATTGTGCCGTGTACCTAGTGCCTAGTTCCTAATGCCTAGTATTGGCTGCTTGCTGCCCGCTGCCACCTTTATATCACCGTCTCGCCGTTTCTCCGTGTCCCCGCGTCGTCCCGTTGTGCCTAGTCCCTAGTAAATCCTGCCGGCTGCCTGCTGCTTACTGCCCGCTGTCACATGCCTCCAGCCACGCCAGCGTCTTCTGAAGGATGTGCTCATATACCTCTTCCTGACTGCGACCGTCAGATTTGGGCAACCGAAAAGAGTGGTCACCGCCTTCTATTATTTGCAGTTCCCAGGAAGCAGACAGCCTCTCTAAAACCCTGTTGAGAACCGCCAGGTCGCAAAGAGAATCTCTCGTTCCAGCAAAAAAGAGCATGGGAGTTTTAATCTGGTCGAAATGAGAGTCTCGAGGTTTCTCTTTCTTGCCAGGTGCGTGGAGGGGATAGCCCAGGAAGATAAGGTGGGTAACAGGCAAGAGCTCCTCTGCAACCATCTGGGCCGCTACCCTGCCACCCATGGATTTGCCAGCAGCCAGAATCTTCTCTAGTCTGTATCGCGGATGGTTTTGCAAGAACTGGTACACGCTTAACCAGGTTTTCTCCAGTACGTTCTGGCCGTCCGGTCTTTTCCGCCCTTTGTCCCGATAGAGAAAGTTGAATCGAAGGGTGAGGTACCCTGCCTTGACCAGTCCTTGGGATAATGACACAAGCAGGGGATGATTCATATCATTCCCAGCCCCGTGGGCCAGAATGACCCCCGTCGGCCGAGGGGGGAGATCGTTCTCTGGCAGGGACAAAACGGCTGAAACCTGCTCCCCATCCTTAACGGGGATGCGTATTGTTTCGGTGTTCATCTGCTGGTTTACTGCTTGCTTTACCCGTTATAGTGGTTGCGTTATTGGAACCTACTGCTATTTTGCTTGGCGGCGCGCATTGCCCCCTTGATCTGCTTTAACTCCTTGTTGAGGATGTTTTTTTCCTTGGGATCATCTGTGAGCCGCAGCGCTTCCTGAAAATGAAATTCGGCATTGCGCAACGAGCCCCTGCGCTTGTAGTAAATCCCGAAATGGTAGTGAGCATCCACCAGTTGGTTATTCTTGCCGTAAGCCAGGCCAAGATAGTAATCGATCTTTGGCAATCTCCTATTAATTCGTGCCGCTTTTTCTAGATTCTTGCTGGCCTCAGCCACTTGGCCTAGCTCCAATTGGCAGCGTCCCAGGGCATAAAGAGCCGCTGGATGATCCGGGTCTAAAGTAAGAGCTGAATTCAGGACCTGCTGAGCCTTGTCGAGTTTGCCCATTGAAAAGTAGGTGTCGCCGAGATCCACGAGGATGGGAGCTAAATCCGGTCGCAGGGCAATTGCGTTTTTGAAAGCTGTGACCGCCTGATCCAGAAGCCTCTGCCGGCGCTTCATCAAACCCGTACCGTAGAACGCCATCGCTCTGGTTTCAGGCTTCTCAAACCACTCCTGAAATTTAGGCTCCGCCTCCCTCGGATTTCCATAAGAGCCGAAGAGCTTAACCTGCATCAATATGAAACCCTCGGAATCCCCAGTACGGTATTTGGTAGACGCAGGGCGTGTTCCGACAGTGGTGGAAAGATAGACAACACGTTCAGACACTCCGGGGTGAGTGGTGAGGTAGGTGGGTATGTGGCCTCCCGATTTCCAGCTATCCTGCCCCATTTTTCTCATTATCTTAACAAAATCTTTGCCGTCATACTTCGCTGCTTCCAGGTAGCGAAGCCCTCTGCGGTCGGCCTCTTCTTCGTCCTGGCGACTGTAGTTCAGCATTGCCGAAGTGGCACCCGCCTGACTTCCAGCAATAGCCGCTGCACCGGCCTCGCCGCCCATGAAGATCCCGGCCAACATGCCACCGAGAGCAGCCAGATTCAATGCCCTCGCCCTCGCCAGACGCTGGGCGATATGGCGGGACTGCACGTGAGCGATCTCGTGTGCCAGAATCGCAGCCAATTCTCCCTCATCGTCCATTATTTCAATAAGGCCGCGGTTCATGAACACGTAACCTGCTGGAGCCGCAAAAGCATTCAGGGCACTACTGTCCACTACGTAGAAGTGATAAGGAAAGTGGTGGAATTCCAGATGCTTCACAACATCCTGACCCACCCTATCGACGAAGCCCACCACCTCCGGATCCTGAATGAGTCTCAGCTGGCTCAAAGCCGCTTTCATAAACTTTCGCCCCAGCTTTTTTTCTTCCTCAATGGAAAGGTCAGCCTGCGCCAATTTGCTCGGGGGCCCTACCACAATAAGCAGTGCCACCACGTAAATGAGGAGCCTCAATGGCTTTCTTACTGTCATGAGCAATTCTCTTTTCTCTGTGCGACCTCAATCACTGCCCTAGTCTTGAGAGTATCACATCCTGCAATTCATAATTCAATAGTATTTCCCCCTTGAGGCAGTTTGTCGGAGTGATGGAGTGGTGGAGTAATGGAGTAATGAAAAAACTCATTTACGTTGAAATTCGGGTTTTTGTTTTTTCCAACACTCCAGTACTCCAGTACTCCAGTGCTCCAGTACTTTAAAACACCTCTCAACCGCTACTGACAAAGCGATTGAACTCTGATTTAGCCTCTAGGGCCAGATTTTCTCTTTTGAATAAATCTTAACACCCACTCGCGTTCTATCTCAGCGGTGACCCTAATCTGGTCCTTCCGCCTCTTGGAATTCTATTTGCCGGGCCTCAAACCAGAGTCCTTCTAGATCATAAAAAGCTCTCATGGGCTTATAAAAAATATGAACTATCACATCATTGAAATCAAGCAATACCCAATGACCTTCGCTCAAGCCCTCCACACCCATGGGTTTGACCCGCCGCTGAACCAGCGCTTCCTCGATGAAGCCAGCTATCCCCTGAACATGCCGAGTGGAACGTCCGGCACAGATAACAAAATAGTCGGTATAGCTAACAATCTCATCAACTTGGTATATTGTTGGGTCCTCTGCCTTATGAGCAGCCGCCACCTGAGCACATAGTAAGGCCTTTTCGAGAGCCGGGATTTCCTTCACTTTCCTGGTCGCACCCTGCTTACCGTGGCTCCTTTTCATGTTGCTCGGGTCTCTCCATGGTTACTGATAAAGTCCATGTTGCTGGATGTAATCTTCCACCTCTTTCGGAAGCAAATAACGCACTGTGCCCCCTTCGGCCAGAAGTTGGCGAATAGTGGAGGAGGAAATATCTAATAATGTTACCTCGCGATAGAAGACAGTATTCAAGCTGGGGTGGAGGTATCCCTGCACCTGAACCTCAAAGGAATAACCATCCGAGACCTGCGTCTTCAGCATGGTAGCCAGGGACTCCGGGGAAAATCCAGGCCGGGCTACAACCGCAAAGTGGCAGAGAAAAAAGAGCTCGCGGTAGCTCTTCCAAGTCGGCAGTTCCAGAAAAGCGTCCAAGCCCAAGATAAAGTAGAGCTCTTCGCTGCCACCACCATCTTTGGCCAGTTGTGTCAAGGTTTCCACCGAATACGATATGCCTGGACGCTGGTGTTCCAGATCGGACAGCACGAAAAGCGGATTACCCGCCGTTGCCAACTCTATCATGTGCCAGCGATGATCAAAAGAGACCAACCCCACTTCGGATTTATGTGGCGGCTTTGCTGCAGGTATAAAAATCACCTGCTGCAATTGCAGCGATTCGGCCACCTCTTCAGCTGCCCGCAGGTGACCAAAGTGAATCGGATTGAAGGTGCCGCCCATAATGCCAATGCCCAAGTTATTCTCCCAGTCCTTGTGCCTTGTCACCTAGGTTAAGCTCGAGTGTTTGGTTCTCCACGCAGGTGTTTTCCGAAAAATCCGAAATCCGAAATCCGAAGCACGAAACAAATCCGAAATTCAAATTTTCAAATGTTCCAAACACTAATCACTGGTACTCCAAAAGTGCGGTTTCGGTCATTTGGATTTTGGAAATTAGAATTTGTTTCGGATTTCTCCTGCGGAGTCCCCACCCTGCGGTCGGGGCCCCAGTTTCGATATTCGAATTTCGAATTTATTCATTAGTGCTTAGTTCAACCTACTCCCTGACCTGACCGTCGCCCAGCACCACAAATTTACTAGTGGTCAATTCTTCAACCCCCATTGGGCCGAAGGCATGAAGCTTGGAGGTGCTAATGCCAATTTCTGCCCCGAGCCCTAACTGGAAGCCATCGTTGAAACGGGTTGAGGCATTTACCAGCACCACCGACGAGTCGACTTTCTGCAGGAACTGATGTGCCCTTTGATAATCAGTGGTGATTATGGCCTCCGTATGCATGGAGCCGTAGGTTTCAATATGTTCGATGGCACCAACCATATTGGGAACCACCCGGACAGCGAGAATGAGATCCGAGTACTCCTCAAACCAGTCCGCCTCGGAGGCTTCCTTTACCCCCGGGAGAATGGCCTGGGTTCGCTGACAACCGCGAAGCTCAACCCCGGCCTCGGAAAGCGATTTTGCCACGCGAGGCAGGAAACTCTCGGCCACAGTCTCATGAACCAAGAGAGTTTCCATGGCATTACAGACGCCAGGGCGCTGGACCTTGGCATTCATGCAGATGGTCTCGGCCATAGTAAAATCTGCGCTGGCATCCACAAAAATATGGCATACCCCTTTATAGTGTTTCAGCACCGGCATGTGAGCATTTTCCACTACAAAACGGATAAGACTCTCACCGCCTCTGGGAATTACAAGATCAATGTTTTCCTCTTGCTTCAGAAGTTCGGTGACCGCTTGACGATCGGTGGTGGATACTACCTGAACCGCCTCTCCTGGCAACCCCCCCTTTTTTAACGCTTCTTGCAGAATGCTCGCCAGACAGCTGTTGGAGTTGATTGCTTCGGAGCCACCACGCAAAATCACGGCATTACCAGCTTTGAGACAGAGGCCAGCCGCGTCAACGGTAACATTGGGCCGCGATTCGTAGATAATACCAATGACTCCCAAAGGAATCGTCATTCTGCCAACGTGCATCCCATTGGGACGGGTCCACATCTTACCAATGGTACCGATTGGATCAGATAGCTGTGCAACCTCTTCCAGTCCAATCGCCATATCCTCAAGCACCTTATCAGTGATACGGAGCCGGTCGATCTTTGCAGCTCCCAACTTTGCCTCTGCTGCGGCAACGTCTTTACTGTTTTCTGCTTGAATCTCAGTGCGGTGCTGCCGCAGCAAGGCGGCCATTTCTCTGAGTGCTAGATTCTTGGCTTCGCTATGGGCCCGGGCCATGAGCCTGGATGCTGCCCTGGCACGTTGAGACATTGACCTCATAGTCTCCGAGATACTCATCTTTGCAACTCCTTGTAATATGAATTGAGGAATTGAGGGATTAAGAGATTGAGGAATTATAAAAGACTTAGGGGATCGCCATCTCCACAGGAGTCCAATTCCTAAATTCCTGAATTCCTAAATCCCTCAATTCCTTTCTTTCGTTTTAGGTATGTTCACCTTCTAAGGCAATTGCTTCCTGCAGTACGAAATTGTCTCGATGAATTACTTCATCTGAATGTTTGTATCCCAAAATATCCTCTATTTTGTGACTGCGCTCACCTTTTATCTTATCGATTTCATCAGCCGAATAGTTCACCAAACCGATGCCAATAACTTCCTCTTTATTGCTCAGGCAGCGCACCGGGGCTCCCACTTCGAATTCCCCTCTGAGCCCAATGATTCCGGTGGACAGGAGACTCTTGCCCCGCGATTTCAATGCTTCCGTGGCCCCTCCGTCCAGAATAATATCTCCCTGAGGTTTGAGGGTATGAGCAATCCATTGTTTCTTGCTGGGCAACCGCCGACCGGCTGGCAGGAAGAGGGTACCCACCTCCTCGCCATCGAAAATCTGTTTCAGAACGTAACGATTTCTGCCGTTGCCAATGATCATCGGCACGCCGGCAGCGGTAACCTTCTTTGCTGCCAGCAGCTTGCTCACCATGCCGCCAGTGCCCATTTTCCCCGGCTGGTCTCCTGCAAAACCCTCCACCTGCTCATCAATGCGGTGAATCATCGGGATGATACGTGCCTCCTGATGCTTGCGCGGATCAGAGTCGTAGAGCCCATCCATGTCAGTCAGGGCTACCAACAGGTCGGCCTCGGTGAGTTGGGCGATGAGGGCTGAGAGATTGTCATTGTCGCCAAACTTAATTTCATCAACTACCACAGTGTCATTCTCATTGACGACGGGAATTATCCCCCAGTCCAAAAGCGTTTGCAGTGTATGACGCGCGTTTAGGTAGCGACGGCGATTGGTCAGATCATCGCTGGTGAGCAGAATCTGCGCCACCTTGAGACCATAGTGGCTGAACGCCTCCTCATATGCCTGAATCAAACTGCCCTGTCCCACGGCTGCGACTGCCTGTTTTTGCGGGATGGTCTTCGGTACCTCGCTCAGACCAACTTTCCGAATCCCGGAAGCGATGGCCCCGGAGGAAACAATCACCACCTGGCGATCCTGCTCCCTCAACATGGATATCTCATCACAAAGACGATTGATAATACCCAGGTCAACTCCGCGGCTGCTGGTGAGCACAGAACTCCCCACCTTTATGACCACTCGCCGCGCATTATCTGTTACTATTTTTCGTTCCTGGGAAATCACCGATACCCTTACCCCAAGGGAAGGTTTCAGGTGTCGGGTGTCAGGTGTCAGGGGAAAAATCACTGAAACCTGAACACTGAAACCTGAAACCTTAGTCATTGTGAGAGGAGCAGTTCTCTCTGATTACATAAACCACAAAGAGCACGAAGTACACCAAGAATATAATTGTATCATGAAAAATCCTCTGTGCCCGTTGTGTCCTTTGTGGTTTTAGACAACCTTTTTTATCCACCGTTCCGCAATTGGGCCAGTTTCTCTGCGGTTTCCCAGATCAATTCCTGGGTGCCCTCGCCTGTCACCGCTGAAATGGCGTGCACTGGTGGTCCCAATTCCTGGAATGCTGCCAGCAGCTCCTCCACTGGTTCCCGGTCTGCAAGCAGGTCAATTTTGTTCAAAGCCACTATCTGTGGTTTGTCGAGGAGCTCAGAGCTGAACTGACCCAGTTCGTGATTCACCTGATCATAATGATCCACAATAGTCTGAACCCCACGCTCCCACCCGGAGATATCGATTATGTGAACCAACACTAAGGTTCGTTCGATATGCCGCAGGAACTTCAGACCAAGACCAGCCCCTTGGTGTGCACCTTCAATGAGTCCCGGTATGTCCGCAACCACCATGGACTCGTCCATCCCTAACTGTACTACTCCGAGATTGGGCACGAGAGTGGTAAAGGGATAATCCGCGATCTTGGGTCGCGCCGCAGAGATTCGAGATATGAGAGTGGACTTGCCTGCATTGGGTAGACCAATGAGCCCCACATCTGCGAGAAGTTTAAGCTCTAAGATAATATGCCGCTCTTCCCCTGGTCTTCCCGGCTCAGCTATTCGCGGAGCTCTGCGAGTGGCTGTGGCAAAGCGCATATTGCCTTTTCCTCCCTGGCCGCCCTTGGCAATGACAAGACAATCGTCATCTTTGGTGAGATCCCCTAGCAACTCACCGGAATCTGCTTCTCTTATCTGAGTGCCCACAGGGACAAGGAGAGTGCAGTCTTTCCCGCTCCTACCAGTCTGCTGTTTGCCGCGGCCGATAGCGCCACGGTCCGCCTTGAAGTGACTTTTGAAATGAAAATCCAGGAGGGTTTGCTTGGCACTCGTGGCTTTGATTACCACATCACCGCCTTTGCCACCATCTCCGCCATCCGGGCCGCCTCTCGGCACGTACTTTTCGCGGCGAAAACTGACACATCCTTTCCCGCCGTCGCCGGCCCGGACGTGGATTTTGACCTCATCAACAAAACGCATGGTTAGCGGTGATGGGAGGGTTCCCATCTTCAGTAAAGTAAAGAATCCAGGCCCTTGGAACATCCCGCTGTGCGGGGGAGGACCCTGGCGATTTTAGATTGTAGATCTTAGATTTAAGAGCTCAATACCTTGCAGTAAGGAATGCATTT
>JASFGC010000028.1:0-2500 GCA_050123975.1 Syntrophobacterales bacterium
TGCCCAGGAGAATGTTGAGCTGTTTGGCCAAGTTGACGTCGATGGGTGAGGATGCGGCTATGGTGTGATTGTATCCCATAGCGGCGGCACCGATCTGCTTATGGTCACCCTCCTCCACGGGGCCGATAATGAGATTCTTGTTCTGGCACTTCTCAGACACCAGTCTCATTACCTCGATGTCCTTTTCATGATTGTAGGTTCCCCAGACCACCACAGGGATATCCACCTCATCAACCACCGCTTTGACCCTGTCGGCCACTTCTTCGGCGGGAGCGTTATCCCCGTTGGGATCGGCGCTCTGGCATTGAATCACCAAGAGATCTGGCTCGTATTCCAGAACCTTCTTGGCCCAGGCCACCGGGTCACCCAATACGTCCTTATAGGGCTCTTTGGCCGCCTCGGCCCAGTCCTCACCCGGATCTTTATCCCAAATCTCCATGGCGATCTTGGGCGCATTGGGCATGTCCCCTTCAAAGGTATGAAACGGGTAGGAATTCTCGCCTCCCACCGTCACCGCCTTGTCTCCCACTCCAAGGGTCGTCGCTTTGATATCCCCGGAGTAGGTCTGTTTTGGAATTTCAAAAGCCACTGGTAGCACCTCCTTAGTTTAGGTCATTTCCGGCCCCTCGAGCTCAGCGCTCGGTGGAACCCCACCAACTATATTTCCCTCAGCCTTTATTACCTCTTTCAAAGAAATCTTATCCAACCATGGCGGCAGTTTGCCCTAATGTGACTTTTTGCACATTGTCACTCCGCCCATGCTGACTTGCTCTCTGTTATTCCTAAACAAATCAATCCTTTGTCAATGGTATGCTGTTGGGCACAGTGGATGTCACAAGCAGTGACATTACCAGGCAGCAAAGATGGGAGATCGATTTTTCACCCGAAGTAACCGCCCAGGACCCCTGATACAGTCATGGAGGTTGTCTCGGATCTCCGAACAGACAGACGCCACCTTTTTCGCAACACCGCTCCTGTCAAAGGATTTCAAGGATTCAGCTTACGAATTTTTCCGTGGCACCAGACACTCTTGCTATTTAAGAATCTTTTCACACTATAATTATTCAAGAACAGGTGAACTGTCAATGATTTTTTTCACATAATTAGGTAAGGAATTGAAGATATTAAGGCTCGGACGACCTGGAACTGAGTTGCCCTCCGATGTGATTTTGGGGATCTTTTTTTGATGCGGGAATCTGCAGGAGTAATGGAGTGGTGGAGTAATGGAGTAATGACAAGGACTTATTTGATTTTACATTCAGGCTTTTGCTTTTTCCAACACTCCAATACTCCAGTACTCCATTACTCCAGGCGCATAATAAAAAGCCCCTCGTTAAGAGGGGCTTTAAATTAAATTCCGGCGGTGACCTACTCTCCCACCCCGTCGCCAGGGCAGTACCATCGGCGCTGAGGAGCTTAACTTCCGTGTTCGGGATGGGAACGGGTGTATCCTCCTCGCCATAACCACCGGAAACCGGTTTATCTTGTCATTGAAGCTCCCTGCAGCAAGCTGCAGGGAATCTTCGAAATGTAAGGAAGTGATCCTATTTTATTGTAGTTCGCTCGCTAACCCCGTCCGCCTCCGGCGGACTACTGGGAATGCGCTCGCTGTAGCATTTTCAATGAATAGGGTACTGGCCACCGAATCGATTAGTAACCTAGCGATTATGGTCAAGCCGCACGGCCAATTAGTATCGGTTAGCTAAACACATTGCTGTGCTTACACACCCGACCTATCAACCTCGTAGTCTACAAGGGGCCTTTAGCCTCTCCCGCCGAAGCGAGAGAGAGGGGATATCTTATCTTGGGGTGGGCTTCCCGCTTAGATGCTTTCAGCGGTTATCCCTTCCGAACATAGCTACCCAGCGGTGCCACTGGCGTGACAACTGGTACACCAGAGGTTCGTCCATCCCGGTCCTCTCGTACTAGGGACAGCTCCCCTCAAATATCCTGCGCCCACGGCAGATAGGGACCAAACTGTCTCACGACGTTTTAAACCCAGCTCACGTACCGCTTTAATCGGCGAACAGCCGAACCCTTGGGACCTGCTTCAGCCCCAGGATGCGATGAGCCGACATCGAGGTGCCAAACCTCCCCGTCGATGTGAACTCTTGGGGGAGATAAGCCTGTTATCCCCGGCGTACCTTTTATCCGTTGAGCGACGGCCCTTCCATCCGGAACCGCCGGATCACTAAGACCGACTTTCGTCTCTGCTCGACTTGTCAGTCTCGCAGTCAGGCTCCCTTATGCCTTTACACTCTACGGCTGGTTTCCAATCAGCCTGAGGGAACCTTCGCGCGCCTCCGTTACCCTTTAGGAGGCGACCGCCCCAGTCAAACTACCCGCCAGGCACTGTTCCTAACCCGGATAACGGGTCAAGGTTAGACTCCTAGAATAACAAGGGTGGTATTTCAAGGTTGACTCCATGGAAACTAGCGTCCCCATTTCAACGTCTCCCACCTATCCTACACATGCTAGCCCAAAAGCCAATGCCAAGCTG
>JASFGC010000028.1:7500-18297 GCA_050123975.1 Syntrophobacterales bacterium
GCGCCATGCGATCCTACTGCTTCTCATCCACTTGAATTCTGTGGTATTTCTTCTTTCCAGCGCGCAAAAGTATTTCCCCCCTTTCCAGATGTTCCAGGGTAGCCCGCTCATCGAACTCCTGGATTCGCTCGCCGTTTATATATCCTCCTCCTTGGTTGATAAGACGCCTTGCTTCACCTCTGGAAGAGCACAATCCCACCTCGGCAAAAAGCTCAAAGGCGGGGATGCCTTGGCTCAGTCGACTGGAAGCAATTATGGTGGTTGGCATTCCAGCAGCTGCACCCTCAGCAGCTGATTCTGGCTGCCTTCGAAGTCCACTGCTGGGCAGAAGATCGTCCGGAATGGCCCGTGCCCCAAAGATCTCTTCCGACTCTACCTGGGCAGCTCGAGCTGCATCCTCCCCGTGGGTAATTTTGGTAACCTCATAGGCAAGTACGGTCTTCACCAAGTTGAGATCCGCACCCTGCAGTCCCTCAACAGCGCCAATTTCCTCCATAGGCAGGAAAGTAAAATATGCCAGGAACCTTGCCACGTCCTGGTCTTCGGTGTTAATCCAATACTGATAGTACTCGTACGGTGAGGTTAGCTCGCCATCCAGCCACACAGTGCCCTGTGCGGTCTTTCCCATCTTCTCGCCGCTGGCAGTCGTAATCAGGGGAAAGGTAATGCCATATACTGTTCTTTGGCGCATTCGCCGCACCAGGTCAACGCCTGCGACTATATTCCCCCACTGATCGCTTCCACCCATTTGTAGGTGGCAATCGTAGTCATCAGACAGCAGGAGGAAATCGTAAGCCTGGAGCAACATGTAGTTAAATTCGATGAAGCTCAGCCCGGTTTCCAGCCTCATCTTATAACTCTCCGCACTCAACATGCGGTTTACACTGAAGTGGCGGCCTATATCTCGCAAAAACTCAATATAATTTAATGGCGCCAGCCAATCGGCATTGTTGACGAGCATGGCCCTCCCCGCTTCGAAATCAATGAAACGGCTTAACTGGACCTTCAACTTCTCGCCGTTGGCATTGATCTCTTCGCGGCTGAGCATCTGGCGCATTTCTGTTTTGCCGCTGGGATCACCCACCAGGGCGGTTCCTCCACCCACGAGTGCAATGGGGCGATGACCGCAGCGCTGCATGTGAGCCAGGGACATAATGGGTAACAGGCTGCCAACGTGCAGGCTTGATGCGGTGGGATCGAAGCCGATATAGCAGGTCGACGGCTTTTCAAGAAGCTGCCGACAAGCCTCTGCCTCGGTGCTCTGCTCGATGAAGCCCCGCTCTTCGAGAATGTCATAGACGTTTGTCAACCCCAAATCCTCCATTTAATAATTCGGCTCAAGGCACACGGCATAAGGCGCAGGGTGCATGGAATGTTGAAGCATTGTGAAATTTGAGGTGTCGGGTGTCAGGTGTCAGGTGTCAGAGGCTCTTTTCTAAATCCTTTCCCGCTTTTCTTGTTTTTCCCTATGCTCTATGCCCTATGCTCTATGCCTCCATTGCAACGGACAACGGATCCGCCGTAAGCGGAACAACCGACAAAACTCGCCGTTTCTCCGCGTCCTCGTGTCGTTTATCTGTGCCTAGTGTCTAGTGCTTAGTCCCTAGTTTAATGGTTGACGGCTGCCTGCTTGTACTAGTCATCCATCTTCTTACAAATCCGTTCTATTGCCTCAGTGCGGCCGGTCTCCGGCGAGACATCAAGAAGGACTGCCTGCAGCTGGCGGTCCCCCTTCGCTGGGGTAAATTTCTTCGGAGTTTGGGTCATGAGCTGGGCAATAGCCTCTTCTTTCTTGATACCAATGATGGAGTCTGTAGGCCCGGTCATGCCCACATCCGTAATGTAAGCAGTGCCAGATGAACGAATCTGCTCATCAGCTGTTTGCACATGAGTGTGAGTACCCACAACCGCACTCACCCGCCCATCCAGATACCACCCCAGTGCCTGCTTTTCTGAGGTTGCTTCGGCGTGGAAATCCACTATGAGGATGGTAGCTTTCTCTGATAATTTATTTACGAAGTCATCGGCCGCCCTGAAAGGGCACTCCAGATGACTCATGAACACCCGACCTTCTAGGTTAAGAATGCCAACGGCGATACCACCTGCAGTGGACAGAAGTGCATCTCCTTTTCCCACAACTCCTGGTGGATAGTTCGCCGGCCTGAGCACTCTTCCACTGTTTTTCAGGTATGGCTCAATTTCCTTTTTTCTCCAGATATGATTTCCGGAGGTAAGTGCATCGATGCCTATCTCCAACAACTCTTCAGCCACCTTCGGGGTTAGCCCCGCCACACCAGCGGCATTTTCAGCGTTGGCAATTACAAAATCTACTTGCCGGCTTCCTATCAACTGCGGCAAGAGCTCCCTGAGCACCACTCTCCCAGGCTTGCCAACGATATCTCCAACAAAGAGAATCCTTACCAATCCAGGTCCCTTCTCTCTCATCAAAAAAGATCTTTCGGTTATGCCGGCTATATTCAGCTGTCTGCTATCACCACTGTGGGAGCGGCTTTCCGGCCGCGATGAAAATAAGGCTGCGTTGTCATTAGGTCATGGGGCTGACGCCCGTCATTGGGTCATTAGGCCCCGCAATAGAAGTTACGATAAATGTCCCAATACGATCCGCTGACCCGTTTAGAGAACGAGATAATGACCGAGTGACTTAGTGACCTAATGACACCTGGTTGACGTCTCTCTGCTGTCAGCAGACGGTTCAGCCAGTTAGACCTGCTAAACTGACTTACTTCGCGTACTCAACTGCCCGGGTTTCCCGAATGACAGTCACTTTAATCTGTCCGGGGTAACTCAGTTCAGTCTCAATCTGTTTGGCGATGTCCCGGCTCAACATCACCGATTCTTCATCAGAAATCTTTTCGTTCTCAACTATGATACGTAGTTCACGGCCAGCCTGGATAGCATAGGACTTACCTACTCCTCGGTAGGAATTGGCAATCGTTTCCAGTTCCTCCAGTCTCTTGACATAGGTTTCCATCAACTCCTTGCGGGCACCAGGCCGTGCTCCTGAGAGGGTGTCAGCCGCTTGTACCAATACTGCCAAAACGGATTCTGGCTCAACATCCTCATGGTGAGCGGCAAGCGCGTGAATAACCTTAGACGATTCTCCATACTTCTTTGCCAGTTCAGCGCCGATGGTCGCATGCGGACCTTCCACTTCATGATCAACTGCCTTGCCGATATCGTGCAGCAATCCGGCTCGCCTTGCCCGCCTCTCATTCATCCCAAGTTCTGCTGCCATGATGCCACAAAGGAAAGAGACTTCCAATGAATGCTGCAACACATTTTGGCCGTAGCTGGTTCGGTACTTTAATTTTCCCAGCAGCTTTATCAGTTCAGGATGTATTCCGTGCCCCCCGACATCAAAAGCTGCTTGCTCTCCAGCCTCACGAGTGGCATTGTCCACTTCCTGACTTACCTTTTCAACAATTTCCTCAATGCGGGCTGGATGTATTCGACCATCACTAATCAGACGCTCCAGAGCCAAGCGTGCCACCTCCCGGCGGATAGGGTTGAATCCAGACAAAATTACGGCCTCCGGTGTGTCATCTATGATGAGATCAACACCGGTTGCGGCTTCGATAGCTCTGATATTACGTCCCTCGCGGCCTATAATTCTTCCCTTCATCTCCTCATTGGGAAGAGCAACCACTGAAATTGCTTTCTCCGCTATATAGTCCCCAGCGTAGCGCTTGACCGACAAGGATATGATTTTCCTTGCCTGTTTTGCAGCAGATTCTCGAGCGTTTGTCTCAATCCGCTTTATAAGCTTGGCAGCATCGTGGCGCGCCTCAGACTCCATGGACTTTATCAGCATGTCTTTGGCCTCGGTGGATGATATTCCAGCGACGCGTTCGAGCTGGGCTCGCTGTTCCTGGATGAGCTTGTCCAGGGTCGTTTCCTTCTCATCCAGCTGCTTTTCTTGATTTTGGAGAGCTTTTTCCTTCTGCGCTAGATTATTCTCCCTTTTGTCAAAAAGCTCACTCTTCTTTTCTAAATTGTCCTCTTTCTGCAAGATTCTCCGCTCGGCTTTTTGTAGTTCTCTCCGAGTGTCTTTGGTCTCCTTCTCGAAATCGATCTTCATTTGATACAGAGTGTCTTTCGCTTGAAGTGTGGCCTCCTTTTTCAGGGTTTCAGCTTCCTTCGTGGCTTCACCGATGATCTTCTGGGCCGCATTGGTGGCGGATGCCATTCGTGCTTCCATACTTTTCTTGACTACGAAGGCTCCTACCAGAGCACCAAGTAATGCCCCAGCCAAGATCAATAGCATTGTTGTAGCGGTCATAATGTTAACTCCCACCTATACCGGGACTGTGTAAACACCTAGAAACAAAGAGCAAATTACTTTAAATCAGCACAAAACCTGCGCTTCAGAGGCTCAATGGCAAATGAACACATAGGGAAGTGCACGGCCGTCAAACCAGGCCACAGAACATTCCGGTGAGTAGTAATTCAGGGTAGGGTGGTGTTGTCCACTAGAAATGCGGTTTCCTCAAACCACTTCTCTCCGCAGATGACACCCGAAGTAAGCGTTTTTATTGAAGGGGCTTACCATTCCTCCTTTCTGATGATTTAATTCAAAATTTCTTTACATTGGGCCCTTAAAAAGGCTTCTATTTAAACAGCTTGTCTCTATTGACAGCTGTTGAGAGGATTTGGGCAAGCCGCTGAATCGCCAGCTTATTTGCACGCCGCCTCTAGAGGCAGCTCAAAAATCTTCTCACATGAAACGGCGATGGTTACGAGTTACCCCATTTAAGCCTTGGGCAGGGACCCGATCCCCGACCCCTTTCGTCAAACAACACCGGATATGTACCATCACTCCACCTTGCAAGGAATCCACCAAGGAAACCTCTCAAGCGGTATTGAAAAAATAGCGAAAAATAATGATTTAAGCAAGATAAAAATGATTCCTAAGGTTTAGCCGGTTTAGCCGGTTAGGTCAGTTAGGCCAGTCCGTACATTATCTCTCACAGGCCTAACCGGCACAACCGGCTTAACCGGCTAAACCCTCTAAACCGGCAAAAAAATCCCCCGCAAGCGTGCCGTGTTGGCAGTCTGTTTTGAACCTGGTTCGACCAGGTGGGGTCCCTGTTGGTCCTTTAGGCGCTTCGTACAAGACGACGCGACACACCGTTCCAAGGAAGGGTCCCCGTTCTTCAAATGTTGGCTCAAGAACGTGCTGCCAATCACCAACACCGCAGGGGCTATGTTGTCCTTATCATACTATATGTGCGAACTTTTTTCCTCATTATCTTCAATGCGGTCGAGCGGCTGCCCTATGCCATCCTCAACTCCCCCTCATCGAGGCAATGTTGGATCTGCAAGAAAGCCGCCAAGCACCAACACCGCAGGAGCATCAAAGACTCTCGGATAATACTGACGAGAGTTTTTGCTGCTTACTCTCGATCTGATTGACCAATTGCTCGTAGGCCTCTTTTTTCTGAAGGTAGTCGCTCGTAATGTTCAGAGCAGCCAATAGAGCAATAGTCGCCAGGGAAGAAGAGCGGAGCCTGTCCTGTGCCTCTTGGCACTTAGAGGCAAGATGCTGGGCCACCCTTTCCACGTATTCCTTGTCGGCTTTGGTGTGGATGGTATATTCCTGACCCAGAATCCCTATCTTCACCTGCTGGATCAAAACGCGCCTCCCCTAGGAAAAACGGCCGAGTTTGTCTATCAGCGCATCCAGGCGAGTACGAATTTCCGATCTCTGTTGCTCCGAGCTTCCCAGTTTCGACTCCAACTCCCGGATGCGCGCCTCTTGCCCTGCCATTTTCTCTTCACATTGACTGTGCACGCTGACCAGTTGTTCATACTTTTCTATGAGAGCGTCAATTCTCGTCTCCAGCCGGTCAAACGGAGTCTCTTGCTCAGCTGTCGCTTCCTCAATAGCTATGGTAGCGTCCTGAAAGGAAGTAGTTTCCTCGTCCATGTAACTCTCTCCTCAGCCGTAGGTCCAAGATTATATCGATATTCTAATCTCCCACTCTTCATTGAGTCAAGCGAATAGGCTCACTCCGTGAGCGCAGAGCGCGAAGCGCATAGCGCATAGCGTGAATCATGAGGAACAAAAAAATGTCATCAGGTCATTAAGTCACTATGTCACTATGTCGTTCTTTAATTGGGTCACGAGATCTTAGCTTTGCTCTCATCGGTGACCTTTTATTTCAACGACCTAATGACTCAATGACGGGCGCAGCCCAAGTGACCTAATGACGCTATGCGCTTTGCGCTTTGCATTATTCCACCGTTACGCTTTTTGCTAGATTACGCGGCTGATCCACATCAGTTCCCCTAAATACCGCGACATGATAGGCCAACAGTTGCATGGGAATGGTGAACAGAATCGGCGCCAGAAACGGAGTCGTTGCCGGGACTGGAATGAGAGCGTCAACCTTTCCGGCAAGATCCTCATCCGAGTCATCACTCACTGCGATTAATTTGCCACGGCGAGCTTTGACTTCTTCCATATTTGAAAGCATTTTCTCAAAGGTCAAGCCACGGCTGACCACTGCCACCACCGGCATGTGCTCATCAATGAGAGCAATTGGCCCGTGTTTCATCTCACCAGCCGCATACCCCTCTGCATGAATGTATGATATTTCTTTGAGTTTCAAGGCCCCTTCTAGTGCTATAGGATAGTTGATGCCACGTCCTAGATAGAGAAAATCTCTCGCATTAGCGTATTCACGGGCAATGGCTCGTATCAGCTGGTCTTCACCGAGGGCAGTCTCCAGCTTCTTCGGCAGCTTCACTAGCTCTAGGATACACTCCTGACTCTCCTCCAGTGTAAGCTTTCCCAATTTTTCCCCCAAATAGAGAGCCAGCAAGTAGAGTGCGACCAACTGGGTCGTGAAGGCCTTGGTGGATGCAACGCCAATTTCAGGACCGGCATGAGTGTAGAGAACACCATCGGCCTGGCGCACTATGCTACTGCCCACCACATTTGAGATGGCCAGAATAAATGCCCCTTTGGTGCGACCTTCTCGCAGAGCAGCCAAGGTATCCGCAGTCTCACCGGATTGGGAAATAAGAATTTGCAGGGTCTTTGCAGTGACGATGGGATCACGGTAGCGGAACTCTGAACCCAGCTCCACTTCCACCGGCAAACCACAGAGAGACTCCAGCAGAAATTTCCCCACCAAACCAGCATGATACGAAGTGCCGCACGCCACAATGAAGATCTTGTCCAGAGATCCAATCAATTCGTCTGTCAGATTCAGATCATCCAAAAAGACTTCACCCGAAGACTCACTTACGCGGCCGCGGAAAGTATCAATAACCGCACGAGGTTGTTCGTAAATCTCCTTTTCCATGAAGTGCGTGTATCCGGCCTTCTCAGCCATCACCGGGTTCCAAGTGATGTGAGCGACCTCCTTCTCTCGACTTTCACCATCTGGCCCTCTTATCTCGAATGAGTCCTGGGTGAGGACAGCCATCTCACCATCATCGAGAAAAATCACCTCCCTGGTATGACCCAAAATTGCGGGGATGTCTGAGGCCACGAGTAAGGCATCAGAACCCAGTCCCAGAACCAGCGGGCTTTCTTTCCGTACTGCGATGAGAGTATCCGGCTGCCGTTCATTTAAAATGACCAGTGCATATGATCCCTCTATACGTTGGAGGCTTGCGGTCACAGCTTCCACAAATGGAGTCCCCGCTTCAATTTCATTATTAATGAGTTGTGCAACTATCTCTGTGTCTGTTTCAGAGTTAATCTGACAACCCATCTCAATGAGTTGTCTTTTTAGGGGAAGGTAGTTTTCGATGATGCCATTATGAACCACCGCCACGGAGCCAACCTTATGAGGGTGGGCATTGATGTCCGAAGGGGGACCATGGGTGGCCCAGCGGGTATGGCCGATACCTACCGAACCGCTCACCGGCTGTTCCCTAAGAAGTGCCTCAAGTTGTGTGAGTTTCCCTTGACAACGCCGAACCTCAACCGTTCCCTCACTGACCACCGCTACGCCGGCACTGTCATAGCCCCTATATTCCAACCGCCTCAAGCCGTCCACCAGCAGCGATACACAGTCATACTGGCCGATGTGTCCAATGATACCGCACATATTCTTTCCTCGATTCACGGGCCCCAGCTCACCGCTCATTGTTCGAGCTGGACCTTGTCCCTATATCAAACTGTCCGTGGTCAGTGGTCCGTGGTCCGTAGCAGTGGATAGGTAATGTGTTTTGCAACGGACGACTGACTACTGACAACTGACAGCCGAAAGCTTAGTTTTTGGCCTGGGTGATATCCTACTTTTTCCAGGTTTAATTCTGCTCCCATCGCCGCGCCAGGATCCTTTCGGCTTCCTCGAGTTCCTCATTGGTATTCACACCCATAAATTCTATGGGATCTGAAGCAGTCACAGCTTGCACCTTCCAGCCCCGCCCGGCTGCCATCTCCACCACATCTGTAAGATAGTACTCACCCTGAACGTTGGCATTTTCGATATCCGGTAACACTGCCCGCAAGAGGTCGGCACTGGCGCAGTAGATCCCGGTATTTACCTCTCTAATAGGGCGCTCCTGCTCGTTGGCGTCTTTGGCCTCGACGATTGCCGATACCTCACCCCCCGAATCTCTTACCACCCGGCCGTAACTTCCAGGTTCGTCGAGCAGCATGCTCAGCACGCTCAGGTCGGCACCACGGTTCGCATGCTCGACCTGGAACATGCGCAATGTCTCTGCAGTGAGCAAAGGTGTATCACCGCAGCAGATTAAAACTGATCCACCATGATCTGTCAGATGGGGTAAGGCACACTGGACTGCGTGCGCGGTTCCCAGTTGTTGGGATTGCAATACCCATTCCAATTGGGCTTCGGCGAAAACCTCTTGTATGCGTTCAGCCTGATGCCCCACCACCACCAGCACCCTATCAAACCCGAGCTCTTCTAACGCTATCAGCGTGTAGGAGAGCATTGGCCGACCGCAGATTGGGTGCAAAACTTTTGCAAGATCTGAGTACATCCTGGTCCCTTTGCCCGCGGCCAGGACCAGGGCAGCAGTATCTTTCATAAATTATCTTTTACTTTATCCAAGCCAAAAACGCAACGGTGACACTAGGAACTAGGAACTAAACACTAGGCACAGCTGGACGACGCGGGGACCCGGTGAAACGGTGAGACGGGGAAGAAGACGACAGCGGACAGATGACAGAGGGCAGAAAAAGGCAGGCAGCAGAAAATCCCCCCTAACCCCCCTTTAATAAAGGGGGGAAATTATTGGAGACACTGCTAAAGTCCCCCTTTTGTAAAGGGGGATTTAGGGGGATTTTAGAAGAATTAGTGGTAAAGTTTTTCGAGAACCCATTAACTACTAACCCTGCCACGGACTACGGACAACTGACCATGGACACTGCGCGGTTCGCAGCAAAAAAAAACGGGCCCAAATTGGACCCGTCTCAGATTTTTGAAAATTCGTTCTGCCTACAGTTGGGCTTTCTCCGCAGCCCGGATGCGGGCGATGGCTCGTTGGAGTGCGGCTTCAGCCCGGAGAAAATCCATTTCATCTTGCCGCTCTTTGAGACGCTGCTCAGCCCGTTCCCTGGCAGCCCGCGCCCGTTCTAGATCAATATCTTTGGCGTGTTCAGCTGCTGTGGCCAGTATGGTCACCTTTGTGGGCAGCACCTCAGCGTAACCGCCGCTGACTGCAAGGTGCTCAAGCTGTCCTCCTATGCGATACTTCACTTCACCGGGTTGCAGTTGGGCCAGAAACGGAATGTGATTGGGCAAGGCGCCAAACTCACCAAAGTACCCGGGGGCCATTACTATATCAACAGCCTCGCTCACTACCGTTGCCTCAGGAGTTACCACCTCTAGCTGTAGCGTCTTCTCTGCCATAAAATCACCATCTTGATATCATTGCGCACGTATTCTCGTGACTTCAGAACTATCTGTTAGCCTGCAGACGGCCCACCTTTTATGCGGCCGCCATCACTTCGGCTTTCTCCAAAACCTCCTCGATACCACCCACCATGTAGAAGGCTTGCTCAGGAACCTCGTCATGCTTCCCGTCGACGATCTCCTGGAAGGCGCGAACCGTGTCTTCCACCTTGACGTATTTGCCTTCGACGCCGGTGAACTGAGAAGCTACGAAGAAGGGCTGGCTTAGGAACCGCTGAATTCTCCGGGCCCGGGCCACCACAATTTTGTCCTCTTCCGAAAGCTCGTCCATTCCGAGGATGGCGATGATGTCCTGGAGATCGGTGTATTTCTGCAGGATCATCTGCACATCGCGGGCCGTTCTGTAGTGATCTTCACCCAGAACCTGCGGATCAAGGATGCGCGAGACGGAATCGAGCGGATCCACTGCCGGATAGATACCCAGCTCAACGATCTGGCGCGAGAGCACCACGGTGCCGTCCAAGTGGGCAAAGGTTGTTGCCGGGGCCGGGTCAGTGAGGTCGTCTGCTGGAACATAGACACACTGGACTGCGGTGACCGAGCCCTTGGTGGTGGAGGTAATGCGCTCCTGCAACTCGCCAAGGTCGGTTCCCAATGTGGGCTGATAGCCAACGGCTGAGGGCATGCGGCCCAGCAGGGCCGAAACCTCGGCGCCAGCCTGGGTAAAGCGAAAGATATTGTCAACGAAGAGCAGCACGTCCTGACCTTCCTCATCCCGGAAATACTCCGCCTGAGTCAGCGCTGAAAGCGCCACTCGCGCCCGGGCTCCGGGAGGCTCGGTCATCTGGCCGTAAACCAGGGCTGCCATGGGCAGCACGCCCGATTCCTTCATCTCCAGGTAGAGATCGTTGCCTTCGCGGGTGCGCTCCCCCACCCC
>JASFGC010000029.1:0-17970 GCA_050123975.1 Syntrophobacterales bacterium
CATCGGCTCTGCATTTGTCGCCACTCTTCTGGCCCTCTTCTTAGCCTACCTTAATACCCGAACGGATATCCCCTTCAAATTCCTCTTCGGGATCATCTCCATAATCCCGATGATGATCCCCCACATCCTTTTCTCCGTCAGTTGGGTTCTTCTCCTGAACCCCTCCAATGGTTTGATCAATCTGTTCCTCCAACAAATCCTTGGCCTGGAGAACTCTCCCTTCAACATCTACACCCTGGGAGGCATGATCCTGGTGGAAGGGCTTCTGGATCTTCCCATTGCCTATCTAATCCTTGCTCCAGCCATGGCCGCCTTCGACGTTTCCCTCGAGGAGTCATCCAAGGTCTCCGGTGCATCGAACCTGCGAACGTTAACCAGAGTGACCCTGCCGGTTCTCAGGCCCGCTATTCTGGCCTCCTTCATACTGGTCATCGTCCGCAGTCTGGCTTCCTTTGCAGTTCCCTCCATCATCGGCATGCCAGGCCGGATCTACGTGTTGGCTACTCATATCTACCGGATCATTGCTACCGGTTTTGCCGCTGACTTTGGCATGGCGGCGGCGGTGGGCATGAGCGCCTTGGCCGCTTCCATCACGCTCATTTATCTCTATCGATACTTGACCTCGGAGAGTGAGAAGTATGTAACCATCTCGAGTAGGGGATACAGACCCGCCCTTATTGAACTGAAGAATGCCAAATATCCCTTTTTCGGAATCGTTGCTCTCCTCTCCTTTGTCTTGATTGTATTGCCGGTTCTCGTCCTGTTTTACACCTCCCTAGTGCCCTACTCCATGGTGCCGAGCGCCAAGGCCTTTTCTATGATGAGCTGGAAACACTGGCTGGCAGTGTTAAAAGACCCCATCTCCTTGCTTTCTTTGAAAAACAGCGTTTTCTTGGGTATCGTGGGTGCATCACTTGGTGTGATCCTTTCAATCTTCGTATCTTACGTCATCGTCAAGGTGCGCACTCCCGCTGCTGGTGTTTTGGAATCTTTAAGCTTCTTGTCCTTCTCCTTTCCTGGGATTGTCATTGGTGTCGGCTTCATGTGGTTCTTCGTTAGGACTCCCCTGTATGCAACAATTTGGTCGCTTCTGATCGGCTACATCGCCACCTACCTCCCTTACGGGATTCGACCACTTACCAGCGCCTTTATTCAAATCCACAGCCACTTGGAAGAATCGTCTCGTGTGTGTGGCGGGGGAACCCTCTATACGCTACGCCGTATCGTTATTCCCCTGCTAATCCCCGGGGTCGTATCGGGATGGATCTTGATGGCTACTATGTTCGTCCGGGAGTTAACACTCTCGGTCGTGCTCTCCAGACCGGGCACGGAAGTCCTAGCTGTGCAGATCCTGCGTTTCGCCGAGGACGGCTTGTGGGGAAGGCTCTCCGCCTTGGGAATTATGATGATATTCATCTCCTCGACCTTGGTCGTCATCGCCTCCCTCATTGGGAAAAAGCTAACGAAGGTGGAAGAAGATAGCCAATAAGGAAAAGATTACCCATTTCTGGTACGGCAAGTTTTGGGTAATTTTTTGACGATTTTCTTGTATTTTCGATTGGTTAACTGCTTAGCTGGTGGGACAGCTGAGGCGGGTTAGTCTTTGTTCTTCGGTGGCGGTGGGGTCTTGCTTTGAGCTGTTCCTGCTTCTTTCTGCTCACCCCCGGTCTGCCAGCGCACATACATTCCATTAAAAACAAAAGTGCTGCAGAAGGTGGTGAGCATGATAATGGAGAAGGCCAGATCACTCATATGCAAGTGCAGCTTGGTGCCGCTCCAGGAAAAGAGAAGGATGAGCACAGTTAGTTGAATGAGGGATTTGATGGTGAGCAATCGAGCCTTCTTGACTTGGGCGGTACCCCAAACCGCCACCGCCAAAACGAGCATAACGCCCACCCCAACGGGCCCTATATAGGCAAAGAAATTGTGGAAATGGATCCAGTCCACCTCACTCACCAAACGATAGCCAATCAGAGCCACCAGAGCGTAGCCTGTGTGTTTAAAGAGGGGAAACCTCTCGATTAAGCGGATAAACACCCCCGCCACCAGTCGCATGCAGAGGATACCAATCATGCCACCCAAGAGAATCACCCAAACTCTCTTGGATAACCCCAGGGCGGCTAGAATACTGTCTATGCTGAAGGCTATGTCCATCAACTCTACTTTGAGCACCGTAGCCCAAAATCCTTTGCCATAAGCGCTCACTTCAGATTTCTCCACTCTCCCGGCAAAGAAATGTTCGTACCCCAGCCACAGCAGATAGCCGCCACCAAGAAGTTGCAAGGTCCAAAACTGAATCAAATAAGTTCCTAAGACAATGGCTATGGTCCGAAAGAAGTAGGCCCCAAAAATTCCAGCAGTTAAAGCCCATTGCTGGATGGACATCTCGAAAGGCCCTAGTTTATACGACCGGTCAGTGGGCAGGTGACTTACCAAGATGGCTAGAACCAGGGCGTTGTCCAAGGAAAGCAAACCCTCGCTCAGCACCAGGTTCAGCATAACCAACATGCCCGTGCCGGTAAAAAGGAAAGAGAGTTCCTCCGAGGAGAAAAACCTTAGAAAGTTGTTATAAAAACCTTCGAGATATTCCATGACCTTATCTTAGATGTGGGAAGCGAGTTACATTTTCTGTGTGCCGATTGCCGTTACCAGGAAGATAATACCCTTAGTCTGCTTTTTCAAAGTGGCACAAGGCAGTGAAATGCCGTTGGAGGTTTGAGGTTGGAGGTTTGAGGCGAAGAATTGATGGAGATGTTTTTGCCTCCAACCTTGAGCGAAGCTTGCTGAGCGCTCCTCCGGCCTCCAGCCGCGATGCTCTATGCCCTATGCTCTATGCGTTTTGACCTAGCATGAGGATCAGGTTTTCTCTATCATAATAAAAAACCAGGGTTGGTCCCTGGTCTTTTTGGTAATGAACAGCGGAGTCACTTTCACTGTTTATAGCTTATAATAATCTGATGAGCGGCGACGGCGCAAGCGGGCCACACTGGTACCCATAATATAACCCAGTAGGAGGACCCCGGCACCACTGAGAAACCAACGGATGCCCTTGGAGGTTTTCAATTTCCCGTGAGCCTTTTCCAACTCATTTAATTTGGCGTTATTCTGCCGGGCTCCCTTCTGAAGGTTCTCGTAGGCCATTTTGAGATTCAAATAGTTGGTCGACGAATTCTTGAGCTCCTCATAATTCCGGCGCACTTTCTCCAACTCTTTCTGCTGGAGGTCCACCTGCTTCTGAAGTTCATTATTCTTTTGCGCCAGTTCCTGATTCCCACCCTGTACAGTGGCCAGTTGTGCTCGCAGCTGCTTGTTTTCTGTGCCAAGCTTTTCTGCAGTCACCCGCCACGGTGGACGCTCAGAAAGATAGCGTCTCAGGATCCAGCCGGTTCTGCCATCTGCCAGGGTTACCTCAGCCCAGCCATCATCTTCCCTGAGTAATTCCAGTTTCTCCCCGGGCCGCAAAAGAGCAATGATGCGGTTTTCTTTCTGGGTCCCGGTCCTGAGGTTGGCCTCCAGTGTGGTATCAGAGACATAAAACGTAGCGGCAGAGCTGCTTGCGCTCGGCAGCCAAACCGTGAGAAACAACGTCAGGCCAAGAAGCCACAGTGCCTGTGCTGTCGACTTATTTTCCTTGTCTGTAACCATCTCTAATCCTGTTCTTCACGATGAGATGATAGTGTTCTTTCCTTTGCCTCATCCGCCCATGACCACCTCGTTAGCAATTTCCAGGCCGGATATTTCATGAATTTCTGTCGTGAGGCCACGAAGATGGGCGTGCCACCTGACAACCGCAGGGTGTTGGTTTCCGTACCTTAACGGTACGTCGCAGGAGCCAACACCCGAGGACGTCAGGAAGGACGGCCATATAATTCGCGCTCGCTGCGCTCCGCTCAGTCCCGCAAGCGGGTTCCCAGTTTCGTGGTCGCAGCAAGTTATTCATGGAATATCCGGCCTAGGCCTGAGCGAAATTTCATGCCAATATAGCGGATTTTTCTCGATTGTAAAACAAATTCTTTTTTAATCAGAGGAACTTACACTCTTGATCAGCATGTGGTCGCCCAGAAAATACCTATCCTCCCCCTCTTTGAAGGGTCTGCTATGGTTGCATATTGCCTGATAAAATTGAAGAAAGGCCAGGTAAGACGGAAACCAATGAGTGTCCAGCCAGAAACCGTGTATATGGGTGTCATTCTGAGGAGTTACGCTAAAAGCGGGACGAAGAAGAATCTCATAGTTGCTTGATCCGCAGAGATTCTTCGCGGAGCCTGTCCTGAGCGACACGACCTGAGCGACACGACTTGAGCTCGTCGACAAGTCTTGCCGGAGGGCTCAGAATGACAGATAGGATTTTCCGGATGGACACTATTTAGATTCGGTCTGGGAGGAGGCCAGCTGTGGGGTCTGCTGGCTCTCTCGGATGCGCTTGAGGTATACCATAAGAACTGAGAGAGCCGCTGGGGTCATCCCAGAAATCCTTGAAGCTTGTCCCAGAGAGGTGGGCTGGACTTCGTCTAAACTCTGGCGCACTTCATTAGACAACCCGGGGATCTCTTTATAATCGAAATCGGGAGGGATGCTTATTTTCTCGAGGTTCTTGAATTTTTTCACCTCAGCTTCCTGCCTTTGGAGATAACCCTGGTACTTGCACTGGATCTCCACCTGTCTCGCTACGAGCTCCGGCAGTTTTTGGTCACGGTCCTCCAACTGCTCCACATCTGCATAAGACAACTCCGGCCGCTTCAGCAGTTGAGCCAGGGGCACGGCAGTCTCAAGTGCTGCTGACTTTTTTGCTGCCAAGAGCTGATTTACCCTGGTGGTGGGCTTAATCCTGGCTCGCTCTACACGTTGAAGCTCCTCGGCAATCTGGCGACGTCTCTCTTTGAGCTCTTGGAAGGTGTTTTGATCAATGAGGCCCAGTTCGTATCCCGTCTCCATGAGACGCAGATCAGTGTTGTCTTCCCTGAGAAGCAATCTATACTCCGCCCGGGAAGTAAAGATCCGGTAGGGCTCTTTGGTTCCCCGAGTCACAAGATCATCCACCATGACTCCCATATACGCCTCAGAGCGATCGAGAATAAAAGGAGACCTTTTCTGAACCTGCAAGGCAGCGTTGACACCCGCCCACAACCCTTGAGCAGCAGCCTCTTCGTAGCCTGAGGTGCCGTTTATCTGTCCCGCCATAAAAAGTCCGGCCACCTTCTTGGTCTCGAGGGTGGGCCTCAGTTGTGTGGGCTGGACATAGTCATACTCTATGGCGTAAGCGGGCCGCATGATCTCCGCCTCTTCCAGGCCTGGCACTGAACGGACAAGCTGTATCTGGAGATCATAGGGGAGGCAGTTTCCCGTGCCGCTGGCATAGATCTCTTCTGTATCTAGCCCCTCAGGCTGCAGGATGATCTGATGCTGCTCCTTGTGAGGAAACTTCATTACCTTGTCTTCAAGCGACGGGCAGTATCGGGCCGACACCCCCTTGATAACCCCGCTGTAGAGCGGAGATAAGTCAATATTATTCAGGACGATATCATGGGTGCGGGAATGTGTATGTCCGATGTAACAAGATATCTGAGGAAGGGTTATCTTTTCGGTGAAAAGTGAGAAAGGACGCGGTTTCTCGTCACCCTTTTGCTCTTTGAATTGGGTGAAATCAATGGTGTTCCGTCTCAACCTCGCTGGGGTTCCGGTCTTCATTCTACCCATCTGAAAGCCAAGCTTGTCCAGATTGTCAGCTAAACCGTCAGCGGGAAACTCCCCGGCACGTCCGGAGGGAATTTGTTGGCTGCCTATGTGAATCAAGCCGTGCAAAAAGGTACCGGTGGTAAGCACTACCGTCGGAGCCATGAATTCCACACCCAGATTATCACTAACTCCAACGACCCGGTTGCCTTCAACCAGAACCATTTCCACCAGGCTCTGCTTGATATCCAGGTTCTCTTGCCGTTCCAAAACAGACTTCATCCTGGCACGGTAAAGCACTTTGTCGTTTTGACATCGTGTTCCCTGGACCGCAGGCCCTTTGCGCGTATTGAGGGTGCGAAACTGGATGCCAGTTAGATCCGCTACTCTGCCAATCTCACCCCCTAGAACGTCCACCTCTTTGACCAAGTGCCCTTTTCCCAAGCCACCAACCGAAGGTGAGCAGGGCATATGGGCCACAGTGTCCAGGTAGATGGTGAAAAGAGCGGTGCTACATCCCATGCGAGCGGCGGCCAGGGCGGCCTCACACCCTGCATGCCCTCCTCCCACAACGATGACATCGTATGTCTTTGGATAAACGCTCATTGGAACCCAGGAAAGCTAGTCCTGCAAGCCGGATCAAAGTTCAGTTGCTCTGCCCGTAAACACCTCTGGTGGTTTTGGAGTACTGGAGTATTGGAGTGTTGGAAAAGGCTAAATTCCAAGATTCAGGTTCAACAAGTCTTTCCATTACTCCATCCATCCATTACTCCAACGGACTTTAGCAAAGACCAGGTAATTTCTGGAGGTTATCCTATGAATTATATATTATAATGCTTTGAATGAATACTAGTCGTTATCGGGATTTAAACACCTCACTCCGGGAGCGGTTCGGATGCCGTGTACAGAAGATTACTCTGGATGCGGCACTAACCTGCCCAAACCGAGACGGCACCCTGGGCGTTGGCGGTTGCATCTACTGCAATGTCAGAGGCTCGGGGACCGGCTTATCCCAACAGTACACCATCCCCCAACAACTGGAACGTGGTAAAGAACGGTTGCAGCGCCGCTATAAGGCGAAAAAGTTTATTGCCTATTTTCAGTCTTTCTCTAACACTTACGGACCTTTGGATGAACTAAAACACCTCTACCTGGAAGCCCTTTCCGTAGAGGATGTGGTGGGTTTAGCCATTGGAACCAGGCCTGACTGCGTGGCTGACGATGTTCTGGACTTTTTGGCCGACTTGAACCGGCAGGCCTACGTATGGCTAGAATACGGCCTGCAATCTATACACGACCGCACTCTGAGACTGATCAACCGGGGCCACGACGTTGCAGCCTTTGAGGATGCAGTGGAGCGTACCCGCCGGCGCGGTCTCGACATCTGTGTCCACGTTATCTTGGGACTGCCTGATGAGGATAAGCCAGATATGTTAGCCACAGCACGGTCCTTGGCTAAACTCGACATTCAGGGGATCAAAATTCACCTTCTTTATGTGATTCAGGGCACACCGCTTGCGGATCTCTACCACAGTGAGAACTATCGTTGTCTAAGCCGTGAGGAGTATGTGGATATTGTCTGCGAGTTTATAGCACTGCTTCCCCCACAAGTGGTCATTCATCGGCTCACCGGTGATCCTCACCCAGATGAACTCCTGGCTCCAAAGTGGGCACTGGAGAAACAGACCAATCTGCAGGCTATTCGTGACGCCTTGGAAAGTCGCGATCTTTGGCAAGGAAAGTATTGCACTAGGCACTAAAAGAAATCCCCCCAACCCTCCTTTACAAAAGGGGGGCTTTACATGGGATTGCTTACAGGAAAACGACTATCTTCCCCCTTTTCTAAAGGGGGACCGAGGCCTGCCCGCCATCGCTCTCGCTCAGGCGAGGCGGGCGGGGGGATTTTGCTGCGCGGTCGTCTTCCCGAAGACCACCGCAGCATACTCACTGTACAAGCAAACCTAAACCATACCACCAGCACAGCGGGTGGGTTCTGTAAATACTAAGCAATAGGGACCAGGCACAACGGAAAACAAACACGATTTTCAAAACAACAGACTTCCATCAGACAAACTATGAGGCATCGAATTCACTTTTCTGAAGTGAATATACTTGACAATTCCATTTTAGTAGTGCCTAGTGCTTACTGCCTACTTGTCCTGAGCCTGTCGAAGGAGATCCTAGTTTAAATGACTCCTTGCAACTGACAACGGATCCGCCTTGGGCGGAACAACGGACTTGCATCTGCCGCTGTATGAATCATTGACTATGGAGATTCCCACCCTGCATCGAGACACTCGCCGCCATTGGATCGGTCCCTTTCTTTTTCTCAATGTATTGATGTTCCTGGTTTTTTCTAACATTGCTATTTTCTACCTCTATCCCATCTATCTTCAAGCAATCGGGAGCAGCAAAACCACCATCGGTTGGGTCATGGGCCTCATGCCCATCAGCACTGTAGTTTCCAGGCCTTATATGGGGAAATTGGTGGCGCGTCGGGGCGAGCAATGGGTGATTCTCCTGGGTCTCATCATTCTTTTTTTTACCACTTTGGCATACCACGGACTCAAGCAAGTGGGGTGGCCAATGCTTCTGGTTCGAGTCTCACACGGGGTAGGATTTTCAGCATTTGTCTCCGCTTCCTACACAGCGGTGGCCCAGTGGGTACCAGCAAGGAGAAGAGGCCAGGCCTACAGTTACATCGGCGCTACCATCCTGGCAGCTGTAGCCCTTATGCCTCTAGCAGGTGAACAACTGGTCAGGGGTTTTGGCTATCCTGCTTTGTTCAACGGTGCGGCTGCCACGGTGCTCCTTGCTGCCATCCTGACCTTTACCCCGGCCACAAGTCGCGCTGTGGCAACAAGCACATATGAAGGTTCTGTTCGCTATGGTCCATTACTGAGAAGGAGATCAATTTGTCTCCTACTGATTGCAATCCTCCTTTTTGTCCAGGGACATGCCACGGTGTTGAACTTCGTTGCCCTCCAGGCTGACAGACTAGGGCTGCCACCAGGATACTATTTTGCAGTGGCGGCATCTTTGGCTTTCATTTTGCGCCTCGTCGCGGCATCTTTCATCGATCGATACGGTAAGAAGCGCTTTATGAAAGTTTCCTATGTTTCATTTGGAATCGGCATTTGCTCTATCCCCCTGATCTCCTACCCACCGGCGTTTTATGCCTCCGCTTTCTTCTACGGTACCGGGCTTGCTTTCCTGTTTCCAGCGGCCGTAGCTCTGGCTGCTGACCAGGCGAAAGCACCGGAAGAACTCCCTGGAATGATGAGCTTGGCCACTGCCGTGTTCGACTTGGGTTTTATCAGTGGTTCGGTGATCTCCGGTTGGTTTGCCGATCTTTTCTCACTGGACATCCTGTTCTTTGCCGTCGGTGCTCTCAGCTTTGTTGGTCTTGTGCTGATGTATTCACCCATTGAGGAAGCACCAACCGCATAACTCAACAGCGCAAACGCAGGACAGCAAGCGCAGTTCATCCATTGTTAATTAAGGAATTTAGGGATTTAGGGATTTAGGAATTAAGGAACTATATGGATACGTTATTTCTGTTTCCTAATTCCTCAATTCCTCAATCCTTCAATTCTCCTCTTCTGACAAAAAGCGTCAGTTTACGCCGTTTTGGGTCGTAAGGGTGATGCGCACTGCGAACGGCCTTCTCATTATTATTATCTTATCTCATTGATTATATAGATAAATAAATGACGCTAGGAATTTTAGCTGGAGTTGGCACCACTCATGCACTGAGTCGTGGGTACTTTGTGAATCCGAGGCATAAGAAAATGGAACACTCAAACGACAGAGGAAATATTATGTCTGATCTGGAAAGAGTTGTTAAGGAAGCTGACATCTTGAAATGGGCTGAGGAAAACCGCAGCTGCAAGCTTACTGAAGCACCCCACTGGATTATTATGGCCCTGATGGAAGACATCGTCTATTTCGAATGTCATCTGGTCGAGCAATTAGTCATGGCTTTGAATGGATCCTGGGGGGCAGTTATGCAGGACGGATATCTTGAGCACGCTACTGAAAAGCTTATGACCAACATCTTACTCGCCAGCCTTCATGAAGATGGTTACATTGAGATCTCTTCAGGTCTGATAGATGACCCACAGTTGTTTGATTTTGACCACGAGCTTGAGGTTCAGGTGAGTTTAACCCAGTCAGGGGAGGAAGCTCAGGTATGGGATGAACTGAATCTGTTTGAGCCTATCGCTCGGCAGGTTGAGCTGCAATAACAGTAGAAACCGACATGATTTGACACAGCAAACAACGATTTTGCCACTCTCCGCGCAGACCACGCACAGAAAGGGCCCGGAGCAACAAGCTCCGGGCCCTTTCATTATAGTTTAAGCCAAAACCAATTTAGGAATTTAGGAAACTGGGGCCCCGCCCTGAAAGGGTGGGGATTGAGCGGAGCGAAGCGAGCGCGAAGAATTCAGAAATTGAGGAATTACAAAAGACTGAATGGCTTGCCATCTCCAGGGTAGTCTAATCCCTCAATACCTTAATCCCTTAATTCCTCAATAGAATGTACGTACCTCGCCTTCCAATTCCGCCCCTTCTTCCCAGTCTAGAAAGCGTGTATTGATATTTGCCTGGAGATTGGCCGAATTCATGACCCTCAATCTATTGGTTACCTCGAGGTCACCTTGAATCCTACCGGCCACTGTGACATCCTTCGCTTTGACCTTGCCCCTCACCTCCCCCTCTGGGTAGATGTGAAGAGCTCCTTTGGTGACAATTGTGCCTTCAAATCGTCCTGCGATAAATACGTCCTTTTCGCACTCGATTGTGCCGACAACCAAACTATTTAACCCGACAACGTTCATTAGCAAACCCGCACAATAGATGAAGCCTTAACACATATTTTCTTCGGCAGGATAAACCTATTCGCCGCTTGCTCGTCTTTTCTTCAACTCCTCGCGGCAATTTTCCCAAATGATGCAATGGGTGCGAAATTTACAGTATTCATCAGGATCGCTGCAGGCCAGGCGAGATTGCAGACACTCGTCGCAGTAACCATATTCGTACTTATCGCAATAAAGCACACTCTTTCGTTTTGGATGATAGCGGCAGTGATGTTTATTTATCATGGCGCCAGCAGCCTACTCGAAAAACCTCTTGGCGTCAAGGATCGGACTCACTGCGTTCGCCGCATAGGGCATAGAGCATGGAGCAAAAGTGCAAAGGATCCTAACCATTTGCTTTGCTCTGCATTATTGCGGCCCGGGGAAGCCTGATTGAAGGTTTACCACAGAGGCACAGAGTACACGGAGAATGTTGTTTTTTCCCTGGCCGGGAGACAACGGCCAGGGAAAAGAGCCTTCGCCTCCGGCGAAAGCTCTTTAGCTCGGATCCAACCGTTGGCATGAAGCCACCCCAATACTAAATCGTGCCCGCAGGGCTGCGATCTCTTGCCCGATCGCCGACTGCCCGCCATGCGAGCAAGGCGAGGCGGGCGGGTCTCCCGATCGGGCAAGAATATAGTTCCCTCTGTGCTCTCTGTGTCTCCGTGGTTAATAAATAAAAGTGCATATCGAAATCTAGTATCCATAGCATGCGGAGCCAGTGAACGAGGTTATAAAAACTTTGATACGCTTGGCTGCATGCTCGACGCCAAGACAGAGCCATTCTGCAAGACCAATTCGGCAAATTTGTTTATAATAGCGCAAAAGCACGTTAGCTGGGATACACCACTATTTGGGAGAAGTGGATGAAACCTGAGCACCGCAAGCCTAAGCCGCCATGGCTCAGGAGGCGGTTCAGCTTCAAAGCCTCTGTAACTGAAGTCAACGATTTGCTCCTGGACCTCAACCTGCACACTGTGTGTCAGGAAGCGCATTGTCCCAACCAGTTAGAATGTTTCGGCAACCACACAGCTACCTTCATGATTCTCGGTGATCATTGTACCCGCAATTGCACCTTTTGCGCTGTAGCCCATGGCACCCTGGAAATCCCAGATCCCGAGGAACCTCAGCGAGTTGCTGAGGCAGTCTCACGACTCAGTCTCAAGTATGTGGTACTTACCTCGGTAACTCGTGATGATCTTGCTGATGGTGGTGGTTCTCATTTTGCCGCCACAATCAAGGCTATTCGTTCGGTTGCAAGTGACATTTTGGTGGAGGTTCTGGTCCCGGATTTCCAAGGTTCCACTCAAGCCCTTGCAACCGTGGTGGACGCTCAGCCTGCGGTTCTCAATCACAACCTGGAAACTGTACCCCGCCTCTATCCTGCCGTTCGGCCGCAGGCAGACTACCAACGATCTTTGCAGTTATTGCATGAAGTGAAGCGTTTGAATCCCGAGACTATTACCAAGAGCGGCTTCATGGTGGGGCTCGGGGAAAGGCAAAAGGAAGTCAGCAGTCTGCTGCGGGACCTTCGCAAAGAAAACTGTGATCTAGTCACAATCGGTCAGTATCTTCGCCCTTCCCAAGATCATCATCCCGTGGTGGATTACGTACATCCTGAAATCTTCAAGGCTTATCAGCAAGAGGCTGAAGAGCTGGGCTTCTCAGGTGTCGCTTCCGGTCCTTATGTCAGAAGTTCATACCAAGCGGAAAAGTTATATAGGAAGGCAAGAGGGATAAATTGATGTGAGATGTGTGATGTGATGGAGCCTTTATGTCCCCCAATCCGAAATCCGAAATCCGAAATCTCACATCCCACATCTATGATGCTGTACAACTGCGGGCCATCGAACCATCCCAGAAGGGTGAAATGGCACGCAGTTCTTCAATAATCGGGGGCATAACCTTCAGGATAAAGTCAATCTCCTCCTCGGTACTGTAATAACTCAGGCTGAAACGAATAGAGCCGTGGGCCGCGGTAAACGGCACCCCCATGGCTCGGAGCACGTGGGAGGGTTCTAGCGACCCTGAGGTACAGGCAGAGCCCGAGGAAGCGCATATCCCACGATCGCTCAGTTTCAAGAGGATGGACTCGCCCTCCACGTATTCAAAGCTGATGCTCGAGGTGTTGGGCAGCCGCTGGTCTCGATCACCATTGACAATACTGTTGGGAATTTCCTCAAGAAGGGTATTTTCCAACTTGTCACGCAACCCCTTTACCCTTATCTGCATATCTTCCAGGTGGTTGGCTGCCAATTCACAAGCCTTGCCTATACCAATAATATTGGGAACGTTTTCAGTGCCCCCCCGGCGGCCTTCCTCTTGGTGACCACCAATAATATAAGGAGAAAAGCGAGTACCCCTCCGTACATAGAGAACGCCAACACCTTTTGGGGAGTGCAACTTGTGGCCTGAGATACTCAGCATGTCTATCTGACTCTCGGCTAAATTGATGGGAATTTTGCCGACAGCTTGGACCGCGTCTGTATGAAAAATTGCGCCCCGGCTTTTGGCCACCTCGGCTATCTCTTCCACCGGATAGAGAACCCCGGTCTCGTTATTGGCCCACATCACACTAACAATGGCGGTATCCTCGGTGATCGCTCGTGAGACCTCATCCATCGACAGCAGCCCGTCACGGTCCACGGGGAGCTCAGTAACCCGATAACCCTCACGCTTCAAGTGGCTCGCTAGATTTTTCACTGCGGGATGTTCCACTCTGGTCGTTACCACGTGCCTCTTTTCCGGATTGGACTCAAGCGCACTTATGATGGCAGTATTGTCACTTTCCGTGCCACCGCTGGTAAAAATAATTTCTTGTGGCCGGGCCCCAATAAGAGCGGCCACCCGCTCCCTGGCCTCCACCACTTTTGTGTGCACTTGTCCACCGAAAAAGTGCATGCTCGAAGGATTTCCATACAGTTCAGAAAAATAGGGGCTCATCTCCTCCACTACTTCGGGAGCCACCCTGGTTGTGGCATTGTTATCCACATAAATGGTCTTCATTGCGCAACCTCCTCAACCACCAGGGTATCGGCAACGAGTTCGCGCAGCTTACTCTCTACGTAGTGCTTCAGAGTAATGTCCGAGGCCGCACAGGTGGCGCACGCTCCCCTGAGAGATACCAGAACCCTATCACCTACAATGTCTACCAGTTCAATGCTGCCGCCATCCTTTGCCAAATTCGGCTGGATCTCTTGCTCGAGGGTTTCCTCTACGAGTTTCATCTTTTGAATATTGCTTAATCTCGGTTTGGCGGGTTCTTCGTGCCGGGGTTTCGCACCTGCCTGGCCCATAGTTCCTTGCAGTATTTCTTCGATGCGTTCATGGCAAGTCTCACAGCCACCGCCCGCCTTGGTGTAATCGGTTACCTGCTCGAGAGTAGTGAGATTGTTGTGCTCGATGGCATCGACTATCTCTGACTCTGTCACCCCAAAACACTCGCAAACAATATCAGAGTCTTCCTTGGGGAGCTTCTCTCCACGGTAGTTCGCTATGGCAGCTTGAAGGGCCTCCTGCCCCATGACCGAACAATGCATCTTCTTGTCAGGCAGACCTCCCAAGTACTCCACTATGTCCTGGTTTGTTATTTTCTCAGCTTCCTCCAAGGTCTTGCCGACGACCATCTCTGTGAGGGCCGATGAAGAAGCTATGGCACTGGCACAACCAAATGTCTGGAATCTCGCATCCGAAATCCGGCCCTCATCATCAAGCTTGAAGGTGAGCTTAAGGGCATCACCACAGGATAGGGAGCCCACTTCACCGACTCCGTCCGCGTCCTCTACTTCCCCAACATTCTTGGGGTTGTCAAAAAGTTCCTTTACTTTGTCCGTGTAAACCCACATGTGGCAACCTCCCACATTCAAGATCATTATTTCACAGAGGAATCAAATAGACCCGACTCCCTGAATATCCTCTGACAAACTATTACACTCAAGTAAAGTTAACTCTCCAAAGGTCAGATTACAAGTCTTAATAGGGGGACGTTGGTAGGTTTTGAAGGTTTTGTTAAGTGCTATTTGCATATCACAAAGACAGAAACGACTCGCTCACGGCGCTTGCGAAGTAAAACCTTCAAAACCTACCAACGTCCCCCCACTAATAAGATGATCTAAAATGTGCTAAAGTGATGTGGGATATGAGATTGCGGATTGCGGAATGGGGGGCATAGTGAAATGAAGTGGGCAGCTAGCAGCCGGCAGAAATCAGAGGTCAGAACTAAAACTGATCTCTGATCTCCGACTTCTGATTTCTGTGTCAGATGACTTCTGTGACTTTTACAATTTGACGAACTAACGATTTTTCGATTTGACAAATGACTACTGGATTCTGGCTACTGGCTTTTAAATGTGAGATGACGAGAATGGAACCGCCTGAGTATAGTGGGATTTTTCTTGAGCCAGAAGATATACAATATGAAGAAATAGACCCTCCTCTCAGTCGCCTTATTCGCCTCATTAATTCTGAATCTTGGGTCAAGACGTACGGCTGCTGCGCCGGCCAGGCCCACCACGGAGAAAGCCCAGATCCTGAACACCAGTTTTTCATAGGGGTTTTTGTTAACCATGAAGACGGAGGCGCTAATCTCTTGCGATCATGGGTAGAGGAAGCCAATCGACTCAATGGGCCCACTGGATTACGCGCTGAAGTGGAAAGCGTCGACAAACACCCATTTGGCCAGGGCAGCGTTGACGGCTGGTATGCTTATCGAATTACAGCCTATGAGATCAAGGGTAGGATGAATCTTCTCCCCGAGCAAGTCTACCTGCGGATGATTAAGTGCTTGGAGACTGCCTGGGAAACGGTTAAAACTATTTCTTAAATTTTGGAGGTAATGCATAAAAAAACAAAGCTATGACGTTAAAGGCTCATCCTCGTGGAAAATATCTTGACAAGCTGATATGCCTAGGTTACTAAGAGGGGTCCGGTCAGTATTTGACCGGGTATTTTTTGGGGGCGTAGTTCAGCCTGGTTAGAACGCCGGCCTGTCACGCCGGAGGTCGCGAGTTCGAATCTCGTCGTCCCCGCCAATTCTATAATAAGAGCCTGTCCCTTTTGGTGGCAGGCTTTTTTTCCTATGGTATATTTCCTTTACATCAAAGGCTAATCCCTTTTTCCTTGTTGGTTGCAGAATGAAATCAGTCAAACGAATCCTTGCCATAGCAATTGTTTTACTAGGTGCTGTAATTCTGGCAATCATTTCTATCTATCTCCTGGTTGACGACACCACCCTGGTTTCTAAACTTGTTGAAGAGCTGGAATCGTCGTCAGACATCAGGGTCCTGAACCTGGGTGATGCCCGTATCACGCGGACCTTGGTCCCAACCCTGACGGTAGATGGCCTGGTCGTGGCGGATACCGGGAAACAGTACCGGGTTGAAACCGCATCCCTGGAGGTGCAGATCAGCCTGCCCAGGTTGCTCTTTGGCCAGCTGGACATAGCACACCTGTGGCTCGGCGATACCCAGATCGAAATCAAGGAAGATAAATCCACTGGTAAAGCGGCGGAATCTGAAGCCGGCCCAAAACTCTCTCCTCTTCCACTCAAACCGATATTCCATGATGTCCGGATTGCAAAACTGGAGATCATTCATGCAGGTGGCACCCTGCTCCTCAAGGATAGCCACGTAGGTGAATTGATGCTGGATGTTTCTCCTGACAACACTGTGGAAATAAGTGCACGGGCGGAGCTTGCCAAGCAGAGCATCGATGTCAAAGCTGTAGTGAAGGATGTGGACGATTACTTTGCCGGCCGGCCGCTGGCCTTCTCGGTTGGAGTGCAAAGTGTGCTCCTCCATCTTTCTCTGGAAGGTCATATTGATTTTCAACAAGCCGAACCAACCATCGAAGCAACTGCCCGTGGATGGACACCGAATGCTGAGAAGATTGTAACGGATCTACATGGTATTGAAAACATCGAAGCAGTTGCCCGTGGATGGACACCGGGGGATGAAAAGATCGTAACGGGTCTACATGGTATTGAAATTCCAGGCATATTAACCATCGAAGCCCAATTAAAGGGTACTTCTGCCCAGCTCGCCGCCGAGCAGATCAAGGCAACATGGCACGGCCCCGACCAGTCCGCCGCAGAGCTGAAAGGGAGCATTTCAAATGCCACAAAGCTCGAGGGCGTGCACCTCAACCTGACCGGCAAGCTGGACAACTCCCCCTGGTTAAAGCCACTATTGCCGGAAAGCATAGGCGCATTTAAAAAAGCCAGCGTAACAGCGAAGATCTCCGGCAGTTATCCAACACTGGCAGTGACCGACTTCGATTTTCATGGCCTAACAGAATATGACCTGGATTTATCGTTGGTGGGCAAGCTTGATCTCGCTTTTTCCTCATCCGGTCTAGAGCTGGCAAACATGCGGACTGAATTGGTATTTGCCGCCCCTAGAACTCGAGCAGCACGGGTCTTGATTTTTGACGAAATACCGGAATTGGGAGCCATTACCGGCAAGGCCGATGTGCGCTCCACCGTGGGTGATCCCTCGATCGAGAATATAGTGATTCAGACCAAAGACCCCAAGGGTATGCAGGCAAATCTGAGCGGTAGGATTGACAAATTTCCCCTGGCTGACCGACCCAACACCGGTTACGATCTGGACGTATCCGGGAAAGCAACAAAGACCGCGGTCGTGGTTCAACGGCTCGGTATGGAAGTGCCTGCCCTCGGCCCCCTGGACCTGATTTTCAGAATCGAAGGTTCCACCCAGGCCTTGCAGCTCAATAAGATCAAGCTGGCCGCAGGCGTTAAAGACGGTATCTTGATTGGGATCCAGGGGCAGCTGTGGTTTGGTGACTGGGATCAAGCAGACCCGTTTGAGACCATCGACCTGAAGCTACAGGCACAGAGTCACACTACCCACGCCCTCGGCACTTTCATTGGGCAGGAACTGCCCGAGCTGGGTACACTCAAGGGTGAGGCCCGCTTGCACACGCTCTCCGGTAAACATCGGCTCGACCAGCTTCATATCCAGACCATAGAGGGCGCACCTCTGACTGCTGAAGTCTTCGGTTCGGCAGAGCATGTCACTTTGCTGCCGGAGTTTCGAATCCGGGAGATCAAGCTTGAGGCCAACGGTAGCACCGACGATGTTGCGAAACTCAATACGGTATTTAGGCTCAAGGATGAGATCCCGCCGATTGGGCCGCTCCAGGGAATGACACACATATCGGGCGATGATCAAAATCTTGTTATCAACGGGGTATTCATGGAAGCAGGCCAGGAAGATTTGCTCCTGGTGAACCTGAGTGGCCGTTTGGGTGAGCTCAGCGCTGCCAATAAATGGCACCCGCAAAATACCAATCTTTCCATCCGGGCCACTTCCAGCAGCAGCCGCGCCCTTGCCGAAAAACTGGGCTACCGCATCCCGGAACTGGGCCCGCTTGCCGCCCAAGCGAACATCCTCGACAGAAACAAAAAGGTTTCCATCGA
>JASFGC010000030.1:0-17927 GCA_050123975.1 Syntrophobacterales bacterium
TCTGTGGAGCCATCACCCAGTAGATTTCCCACATCCATGCTCAAGGCGGCCTGGGACAGTTCTTGGCTTTTCCACGGGGGTGGTTGTGGCGCCACTAGGGTTGCCGAACTGGCGGCCTGGCTCGTTTCAGAAGGGGCAACCGTTGGCTGGACTAGTTCTTGTTTAATACTCGCCAACTGGGGCCCGGTGGGAGCGGCCTCTGGGGGAACAGCAGCTGGTGGTGCTTGAGGTTTTTGAGCCTGTGGTTCCGGGGTGGCTGGTTTGGGCCCAGGGAGTGGAGCAGTCTGTGTTGCTTGGGCCTGAGGTCTTGGTTCAGCAGTAAGGTGGCGGGGCATTGTATCAAAAGCTTTTGCGTTCATCTCATCCACTACCTGACTGAACTGAGGAAGAAGATTATTCATATCTTCGATCAAGCTGTAAACTGCTACGGGTGGCTGGGTCATAACACCACGATAAACTTTGAAATCAATACTTCCACCGGTGCCAAAGAACGTGACGCTGCCAGAGACAATATAATCCGCACCCAGATCCTCAGCCAGAGATCTGGCTGTTGTTTCATTCAGATCTTTTTTGAATTTCTTAAAGGTTTTTGCCACGTGCTTCCTGTCTAAAACCTGCACATTATGTTTGCCGCCGATACGAGAGGCGAGCATATCCATGAGCCCGGCCTCAAGGTATTCCATCTTCTCGGGTGCGTGAATTTTGACGGGCAGGATGGCCACTTTCGCCGGTTCTTGTGCGCAGACAAAAACCTGACTGGCACATACAAACACAGTGGCAAGACTAACGAGAAAGGCGGCAAATTTTTTGTTGTGATTCATACAGTTTGAGCCTCCCAATACCGGTTGGAAAAAGGCGATCTGTGGAAAGGTATTGCTAGAGCCTACTCTCTAGAGAACGGTAGAGATGAGTCAAAATTTTATTGATTGTAAAGGTCCATTGTATGAAAAAACAGTAACAAAGGGAAATTTGCTGCGTCAAGCACTAATTAGAATATACCACTGAGGAAATGGAGGCCACTTCATGAAAGAGCCGGTTTTTTGTCTCAAAAGATGAGTTTTTGAGGGTGAGTTCCACCTCTGTGCCTCATTCCTATTGATAAGTGGTGAAAAGTCTACCATAATCCGAAGGAAAACGGAGTACTATGGTAATCGCCTCAGCAAAGAGATCTTATCATGATGTTTGGCTTTCAATCATTACGGTGTGCCATTGTGGTGATGCTCGTTTTTCTCACTATGATTATGGCTCTAGGGTGCGCGACGGATCAGGTTTCAATTCCTCGCGAGATCAACGATATGGAGCCTGATCCAAGTGATCTTGTTGCAGCGTTTCTACAACTGCATGGGGAAATGCTGGCTCAGGTCCAAGAGGGGACTTTGCCTGCGGCTGTCGGTGCTAAGGCCAATGAATTGAAGATGGAGCTGGAAAAATACTTGATAAAAACCGAGGCGGAACTGCAGATCCTGCAACTGGATGTCCTTTATGGTGCAGACGACAAACGAGAGGCTGCCTTGAAGGAAGTCGTTGCCCTGGCAGCTGAGCGCGAACGCACGAAGATGGCTTACTTAAAACGGTTGCAGGCTCTCAATACCTCCCATTTGTCTGGCGAGAAGACAAAGAGAAACGGGAAGTTCAAGGAGATTGAAATAGAAATTGGCCCTGAAAATGTGGACAGTGGCACACCGTGATCCTTATTCTTGGGGACGTTGGTAGGTTTTGAAGGTTTTTAAGCTACACTTCTCGTGTCAGATGTTCTCTCATCCGCAATCACTCTTGCCTCGGGTGTGAGCTACAGACTTCACTGACCAACCGCTTCATCAGTCCAAGAAAAACCTTCAAAACCTACCAACGTCCCCTGTAATCGGTGCTAATCCTGTAATTTCTTCAACAACCAGGCCATGTTGACGCCCAGATCCGTCATAGTCTTGATGCCCTCCTCGTCTTTTTCAACCTCGCCTGGGTCCATGCCATAGCCCAGATTCCAATATGTCGAACCAGGAACGATCATCTGGCCGATGAGGAAAAAATAGTTCACCGCTGAGAAGGCCGGAACAGCCCCGCCCCGGCGGGCTGCGATTACAGCTGCCCCCACTTTGCGTTTCAGAAGGTCGCCGTTGATCCTGCTCACCAAGCCGGCCCGGTCAATGAGGGCTTTGGCCTCGGTGGAAATGTTGCTGAAGTAGGTGGGAGAACCAATAATGATCCCATCCGCCTCGATCATCTTGGCCAGACAGTCGTTGAGAATGTCACCTTCCTTGCCAGCGTGGCACCTGGAGTCTTTATGCTCTCGACAAAGATAACAGGCTATGCAGCCCCTGATCTTTTTCTTGCCAACCTGGATTAACTCCGTTGAAATTCCACGATTTTCCAGTTCCTCGAGCACCACATGAATCATCGTTGCTGTGTTTCCCTTCTTCCTCGGACTGCAGTTAAAAGCCACAACTCGCATGTTCGCTCCCTCCTTCATCAGAGGGACGTTGGTAGGTTTTGAAGGTTTTTCTCCGGGTGCTAAAGCGTCTGCTCAGTGGGGCTTTTCGCTTACAGCTGAGGTAAACGCAATTGCGGTTTGGAGAAAGTCTTACACATGAGTGGTGTAGCCCAAAAACCTTCAAAACCTACCAACGTCCCCTATGGATTCTTGCCAATTCGAAACGCTGATTCTATATTAGTGAGAGTTTCGTAGTACGAGTAACTACAACATTTAACAAATTGGTGCAAGGGCATGACTACCGAACAGACAATATTGCTGGATGGGCTAAAGATAATGGGCCAGACATTCTGGGGGCCCAGCCTTGTAGAATGTACGGAGATGGTGACGGAAAACTATCTGAATCGGCTGGACTCTTTGACATCAGTGCTAAAGACCGGAGCCGACAACCTCTTGCACGAAATCGGTTCTATCATTAGAAGCTTTGCCGATGGAGACTCTTTGTACCAACACCTAGAAGAGGGCTATGTCCGGCTCTTCATAAGCGCAAAAGGCTCCATTGCGGCTCCGCTTTACGAGTCTTGCTACGAATTCGAGGGTGCACCGCTCATGGGAAGAGCTGCAGCAGAAATGAAAGAACGGTTCGAAACGAAAAATCTGTCTGTTGCTGATACGATCCAAGAGCCTCCCGATCATCTTTCCATTGAATTGGAATATCTCTACTTCTTGCTCGATAAAGGCTGGCGTGAAGAAGATAATGCTCTTGTAGCCGAGGCAGCAGAATTTGCTTCCGATACAATGCTCCCGTGGATCTCCAAGCTCTCTGAAAAACTGGCTTCCGAAGAAAAGTGTCGGTACTATCCCCTCATGGCAGCAGTTCTGGTTGAAGTCCTGAATGTCATAGGCAGGCATTCTGAAGTCTCAAGCTGACTTCATCATATTAATTTGCGTAAAAGCTCAACATCTCAGTTGAATAACCACCCTCGTCATTCCGGAATCCGCCGAAGGTGGATACCCGGAATCTAGATTGCTGGATACCGGATCTCATCCGCCGCAGGCGGACTCGTCCGGTATGACTATGATTGCAAGACCTTGGCTTTTGCACGAGTCTGCGGGTGTCCTGGGAAAGTTCTCCCCCTTAGACAAAAAGCCCCATCCCCCTGAATATTGGGGAATAGGGCTTAACGGAGAAATAGGTAAAGGCTCAGTGAAGTTACGGGGTTTTCTTGATTGTCTGGGACCCGTCTTTATTGTAGGAGACTTCGGCTTCCAGGTAATAGACCTCTTTGATGTCGGGTCTCATGTCCTTTACCATGTAATAGGCTTCACCGCTCAAAGCGCCGGTGTTGCAGACAAAAACGATGGGTTTACTAGAGGGCAAAGATTTTATTTGCTTCTCTAATTGATCATTGGGGATATTAACCGCATTCTTGAAGCTTCCTGCCTTGTACTCTTCGGGGCTACGGGAATCAACCAAGAGAATACTGTCTGGATTATCCCTCACAATTTTCTTGAAGGTGGCAATATCAATACTGCCTTCCTCTTTTCCTGCCCTGATCTGAACAGCCTGGGATGCACCGGCATATTGTTTCCAAGCCGGGTAGCCTGCTGAGAACACCTTAACATTGGTATAACCCATGCGGATGGCTTTCTTGGCAGACTTGTGGCTCAGAGGGCACTTGAAACCACCACAGTAGAAAACCAGTGGGGTGTTCACGTCCAAAGGAAGTTTGCCTGCGAGTTCATTGAACTGACTATCTGGGATGCTCATGGCAGTGGGGAGGTGGCCCTTGATATATTTGGGTCGAAAGGGCCGGGAGTCAATAATGACCGCCTTGTTGCTGTCCATTTGTTCAGCCACATACTCTGCTGAAACAGCGGCATAGTTTCCTCGACCTTTCATCCATGCCGGAAACCCAGCGGCAAATACCTTGACATTTTTGTAACCCATTTTTTCCGCCTTCCAGGCGGATTTGTGGCTCAGCTTTCACTTAAGGCCGCCACAATAGAAAATGAGCAGCGCATTCTTGTCTTTGGGAAGTTTCCCCTTTAATTGGTCAAACTTGGTGTGGGGAATACTTACCGCTGTGGGGATGTGACCCTTGACGTATTTCGGTTGATAGGGTCGCGAATCAATAATCATGACATTGTCAGCCTTGGGTACTTTTACATGCTGCTGAACGAAGTTCACCGAGACAATGTCGTGAAATTTCCAGTCGGCCTTTGCCCCCGCTTCGGCAGTCTTAAGAGCAGGGCTCAAGCCGAGGCTCATTGTTGCCGCCAAAAGGGCAACAATGCTCAACATGAAGACTCTCTTGCTTTTCATTCTCTTCTACCTCCATTTCTTATAGTCTATCTATTGAAACAGGTCATCGTAAAAACCAGCAATCAGCCAAAAATTTTCATTGATGTGCTGCTTGTTGCTGCTTGCTGAACGCTGAATGCTCGCCTCTTACCAGAGACCTAACCTTCTCCATTAACTCCTTCCTGCTCCTGATATGGCCTGATTGAACGAGAATAATCTTTCTGCCGCCGTTGGGATTTCTCTGCACCAGATAGGAAGTGGGGAGATCTGGCTTTCCCAAGCAGGCAAAAATCCCTGATTTCTCGTCGGCAAAAAGGGGAAAATCGATCATTTGTTGCTTGCGAAATTTTGCCACCTGCCTCTTCTTGCTCCCCACTCCAATACCCATTATCTTGACTTTGTCGTGGAGAGAGCTATCCTCAGTCAGCATGGCGTACAGGGCCTTGTATTCCTTCACTTCTTTGAGGCACTGATGACAATATTCGTTGTAAAGCTCGATTAAGATGTACTCACTCTGAATGTCTTCCAGAGAAATGGTCCTTTCATCGTGCTGAATCTGTAAGTAAGCCTTGTCTCGGCTATAGCTCAGCAGGACCAAATGACACGAGGGGAAAAAGTCGCCCACAGTCAACTGAGGAAGTGTTTCTGGGGCATCTTCTCCTGAGCTATGGACATCCCGCCAACCAAAATAGCCGTGAGGTAAGCGATGGACTCTGTTGTAGCCCAGGCGCACGGCCCAGCGGGAGGCGATGCCACTGCGCAGTCACCTGAAACTGCGACAGTAAATAACAATGGTGCGATCCTTGTTCGGGCCGAGAAGTGCTTCGAATTCCTTTTGTTTAGCTGGGTCCAGGGTGAGTCTCTCGCCTAAGTGAAATTCCAGATTGGCAGCCTGGGGAAGATGGGCTCGCTTGTATTCATAATCGGGCCGCACATCGAGAATTATGAAATCCTTGCCGGATTGGTAAAGTGACTCAAGTTCATTAAGGGTAATAAGATGGTAGTCTCCCCTTCTGGCCTCTGCCTCCGCCTGCTCCCACCAGAGAGGTTGCTCCTCGGCAATAGTAATGCCTGCGCGCAGCAGGAGGATTACGAGAAGGAGTGGAATAATAGTGATGACAGATAGATGCTTACTCATAAAATCCCAGTATTGCCCTGAGCCTTTGCGTTTTTGCCATTGACCCTATGCGCTTTGCGCTTCGCGCTCTGTGTCCTTCAGCTCCTCATACCAAAGCTTGTGATGATGCTCGGCGTAGTCTTCCGGTACTGTGCCGGTGAACATGGAAAAGAAAGCCGGACGCTCATCAGGGGAGATTGCTGCCATATAGATGTGGACAAGCAGTCCACCGGTAACCACACCGACTGCGATAAAATGAATTACTATGGCCCACTGCACGATTACCGTATTGTGCAGGAGAAGGTTGGAGAGGAACATGATAAGGCCGGTAGCAGCAATCACTACTCCGCCCAGGACTGAGGCAACTGCGAAAAGTTTCTGGCCCACATTATAAAACCCCTGATCCGGGATATCCTGAGTGAAGCCCAACCGCTGGAGCCATTTGTTTCCTAGGGTCATCTGAATATTTTTTTTGATGAGCCATTTTACGTCTGACGCAGGGGAGTAGGTAAAGACCTGCTTCAAAAAGGGGATAACGTATTTTCTCGAGCCGAAAATCATATAGACAATGAACACCACCAGCCAGGTAAGACCAATGATCTCATGGACGAGAAGAAGAGTTTCTCCGCTCCCGAAAATGGAGTACATCAGGTTGGACCACCACCCCCCCATGAGTTGCAGATCCTCGTTCTTAATCAAGCCCAGGCCAGTGGCAAGCAGAAGGAACCAGCACAAGGCATTAAACCAGTGCATGAAAATGGTGACCTTGCTGTGCCGTTTAATCATTTTGCTTTTCATGGACATCCTCTCTTTATTCGTGCTCAACCTCGAGGGGTTCGTCTTTGATCAGTAACTGCTTGCCAAGCATGGCCAAGACACCCAGCAGATTGAGCCCGACGAAGCCCCAGACAAAGGGGTTTATGGCCTTCCAAAACTGGATGGCGACAGGTGTCTCCGCCTTCACCGGCCAGTCAATGGGAGCCGTCATCGACAAGTAATAGATGTTGGGCTGCGTATCGGTTTCCCGATTAACGACCCGAACCGCATTGTTGTCTTTGAGGAGACGAGCAACTTCACTGTTGGGATCTTTCAGGTCCCCGAAAGTTCGAGCTTTTGTGGGACAAGTGGTTACGCATGCCGGCAGCTCCCCCCGAGCTCGCCTTTTCTCACAAAAGTCACATTTGTCTACAACTTTCTCTTCGGGGTGACGAAAACGTGCGCCATAAGGACAGGCGGGGATGCAGCTTCCACAACCGATACAGAGTTTCTTGTTCACTTTAATGGTGCCCTCTTTTTCGTCTTTGTAAGTAGCGCTGGTGGGGCAGGCCTGCACACAGGTGGGGTTGTCACAATGCATGCAGTTTCCCGGCTGGAAATGCAGGGATTCCGCTTTATTGAGATTTTCCGAATCAGGATTCTGCTCTTTAATCCAATTGCGCCAGTTTCCCTGAGGCACCTTGTTTTCAACCTTACAGGCGGTCATACAGCCCTTGCAGTCTATGCAAGAGGCGGAATCTATCACCATTGCCAATTGTTTTTTCATTATGCTGCCTTCCTGGTAACTCTTACAAAGGTCTCGTGCATCGCCATATTGCCGGAAAGCTCATCCGAGTAGTCTTCCAGCACTTCCGCAATGCAGGCACCTTTCCCGTAAATATTGGTCAAGCCCTTTGAAAGAACACCAAAGCCGCTTGCCATATACACAGTGTCCTCACGAATGCCACTCTTGAACTCGGCCTTGAGCTCTCCCTTGCCTGCAGCGCTGCTCACTTCCACCAGATCACCATCTTTTATTCCCAGGGCTGATGCTGCTCTAGGGTTTATCCAGAGAGTGTTTTCCGGCATAAATTCGTGGAGCAAAGCATTATTCTGGGTGGTGCAGTGGGTGAAATAGGCGTTTCGTCCAACCACCAGGCGAAATCGGTCCGCGGGAACCTTTCTGGGAGACCGATAGACAGGCATGGGGTCCACGCCCATCTCTGCATAACGTTCGTTGTAAAGCTCAATCCGTTTGGACTTGGTTTTATACACCCGACCTTCATAGACCCCATAGAGTTTGCTGGGATTGTAATAAACACCATCTTCTTTTAGGGCCCGCTCTCCGTCGGGTAATTTTCTAAATTGCTGTTTGCGGTAGTCCTCTATGGTAAAATCGAAGTGTTCGCCTAAATCCAGCCTGTTTGCGAGCTCTTTGAGAATCCAAAACACCGGTTTGGACTCGAATAAGGCGGGTACCACGGGGTCTCGGGTAACAACACAAGCACAGGCTGATGAACCCTGGAGGCCACTGGCTGGATCTTGCCTTTCCAGATAACTGGGAGCGGGCAGGACCAAATCCGACATCCAGGCCGTATCGCTCATGGCGATATCAACCGTAAGAATGAAATCCAGTTTGTCCATCATTTCGAGGGTTCTTCGGCGATTGGCTTCAGACTGCAAAGGATTATGCTTATAGACGAACCAGCCTTTTATCGGGTAGGGCTTTGCCTCGATGATGGCATCTCGCATGTGTTTGAAGGAGCCTTCTTCCTCGAACATCATGTGAGCCCTACCCATATCAAGCCGATCTTCAGGGTTGTCCTCATACCACGGTGCTTCGGGAAGTTCGGGCTTGCTTAGTCCCACTTGTCTTGCGGCAAGCAGTCCACCAGGTCTATCCCAGTTACCCAGCAGTGCGTTTAGAATGGCCATTGATCTTCTAATCTGGGTAGAATTGACATAGTCGGAGGTGCGCCGACCAGGGTAGACAATTGCGGTGGGAGCCGCCGCTGCCAACTCGCGGGCGATGCGTCTGATATCTTGGGCTGGTATTTGGCACTCGCCCTCGGCCCACTCGGGGGAGTACTGTTTTACGTGCTCGCCAAGTTGTTCAAGGCCAAAAAGCTTCTCAGCAGCATAATCAGCATCATAGAGTTTTTCAGAAATTATCACGTGCATCAAAGCCAGGAAGAAAGCCAGGTCGGTGCCCGGTCGTATTTGATACCACTCATCTGCCAAACCAGCCGTTTTGGTGTAACGAGGATCCAGGACCACCAGCTTGCAGCCTTCTTTCTTTGCGGTCATAAGATCAATGCTGTCTGGAGTGATTAAGGCCTCGAAGCGATTGGCCCCCGCCATGATGATGTACTTGGTATGGAGGACATCGGAAAAAGGGACCTCGCCAAAGGTATCCAGATAAGCTCGGTTTCTGCTCAGCAGGCAGGCAGACTCATGGGTTGTTACGTTGTACGAGCCAAAGACCTCGGCAAACCAATGGACAAAAGTGGATTGCATGTCAGAGCCGGGGGAGAAAAGAACGCCGCAGCGGGTGTATTTCTCGGCAATGGTCTTGAGTTGCTCTGCGGCATAATCCAGTGCTTGATCCCAAGTTAACCGTTGCCACTTGCCCTCTCCCCTCTTTCCTTTACGAAGGAGGGGATACTTGAGCCGGTCTGGGTCATACAACTGGGCGATGCCGGCATTACCTCTAGCACAGAGCATGCCCCGAGATTTCAAAAACTTGGGGTTGGGATCTAGCTTGGTGACAACACCATCTTCCACTCTGGCGATGAGTCCACATTTGTTGAGGCACATGTCGCAGACTGAAAAATGCTGTTCCACCTTACCGCTGGCTTTGTTTTCTTCAGATGGAACCAAGGCGTGAAGAACCGGAGTTCTTGCTCCTACCGCAGTTGCTGCTGTTGCAGCTCCAGTCCATTTCAGAAAACTACGGCGTGATATGGCCTTATCCAATTTCGCTGACATAGTGGTTCTCCTAGACGATCCGAAAGCGCTGCACACAGCAACGAACTCTAGAGAGAAGACCGTCCAAACCTCAGGTTATTTACATTTCAGCGGCGAGGGTGAGTCGAAAGCGTGCTTGTACATGTAAGTGTAGATGTCCAGCAGGTCTTTCTCAGACTGCTTTTCCCACTCTGCCTTGCAGGGAAGGTTCTTGTAGGCCTCATTGGTAAAAACTTTCTCCCAATCTGCCTGGGTCTTGCTTATGGGGCTGAGCTCAGCCGCAGTACCGCCATCTTGGTGGCAAGAACGGCAGCTCTTGCGGAAAAGGTATTTGCCTTTCCGTTTGTTTCCCTCAGGGGCTGCGAAATTAACGCTAACAAAGCTCAGCGCCATGATGATGGTGAGAACGGTGAGAAGTACTTTCTTACCCATGACTATGTCCCTTCCTTTCCTTTGGATTTCTTTAGAAACTCTCACTGTGGATCTTATTCTCAGCACCTTTCAACCGGTGCGGCCCCTATGCAATGGCAAAAAGGATGCCATTTTTGAAGATCACGAAATTTGTTATGATTACAAATACTTGAGAAAAAAATGGTGTGTTAATCTAGGGTTAACAAATGTTAACTGTGTTAACGATTGTTTAGGTAAGATTCGGAAGGCAAATGAGGGGTGTCTTGGCGATAAAAGTCTACCTTATTAAATATATATGGCGCGAAGTCCTGTGGAAGTTGGTGCAAGGAACTGTTCAAGCGGTATCAAGCTACTAGAATTTGCATAGTAGACTCAAAAGAGGCTTGTAGGAAGAAAACCGGAGTTGGAAGAGTTTCCTGGTAAGTAGTGTTTCGCCGTATCTCCGCGTCACCGTCTCACCGTATCTTTCAGTTGCTAGCTTCTCATTGCCTTCTGAACAGAAGGAAACATTTCAATGTCTGTGTGGGGCAGGAAAAGTGCTGCCACAAATTCGTCGTAGAATTTGGGATCTACCGAAAGCTCAAAATATGTCATCTGTCGTGCCAGAGTGTTGGCGCGCTGTAGAGCGTGTCTGGAAAGTAAGGCCATTCGTGAGCCTGTGAGGGAGCTGTTGCCAATAAACTGAACTCGCTCAGGTGGAACATCTGGAAGGAGGCCGATGAAGATGGCCTTTTCCACATCCAGATAGTTGCCGAAACCGCCTGCCACAAAAATGCGCTCAAGGTCTAGGAAAGACATGCCGACGCTGCTAAGCAACAGGCGCATGGCTGCAAGGATGGCGCCTTTGGATTTTATCAGATTGCTGATATCGCTCTCGGTGACCGCTACACTGTTTCCGGTTTCCGTCTCATCTCCGCTGGCCAAGACAAATTCCATCTCAGCCTCATTCTCTCGGACTCTGGGGTTGTCAGAGTCTTTGGGAAATTTGCCATTGGGATCGATAATTCTATTTCGATAAAGTTCGGCAATAATGTCAATCAGACCAGAGCCACAGATTCCTCTGACCTTAGCTTTGCCAATAGTTTCATAATATACTTCTTCATCTTGGATGCGCACTTTCTGAATGGCTCCTTTTGTTGCTCGCATGCCGCATTTGGTGCCGCTGCCTTCGAAAGCCGGACCCGCAGAGGCAGAACAGCAGGCCAGCCATTCGTCATTGCCGATTACGATTTCGCCATTGGTGCCGATATCTATAAGAGCCGAGACCTGCGGGCTGTTACTGATGCCGGAGGCCAGAACCCCGGCTGTGATATCTCCGCCCACATAAGAACTCACCCCTGGCATGCAGCTCACTACCGCTTTCGGGTGTAGATGGAGATCGAGCTCAGCAGCAGCGGCTGAGGGCAGAAAGTTGGCAGTGGGGATATAAGGTTCCAAGCGAATGGTGCAGGGCTCGAGACCCAAGAAAAGATGAGTCATGGTGGTGTTGCCTGCTACGGTCAAAGCAGTGACGTTGCTAGACTCTACTCCGTTTTTTTCCAGAAGCGCGTCAATCAGCGTATTAACTGAGTCGATTACTGCGTGATGAATTGGAGACAATCCGCCCCGATTGCAGGCAAAAATCATTCGCGAGATAACATCCTCACCATATTTGGCCTGCTGATTATGGCTTGCCTCTACTCCCAGAGTGGCACCAGTGCGCAGATCCACCAACTGGGCGACAATGGTAGTAGTACCAATGTCACAGGCAATACCGTAGTTTTCTGCGCAGGTATCCCCTGGTTCCAGCGACAAAACCTCTACACAATGTTCATCATGGGGATACAAAGTTGCAGTAGCCTGCCACTTATTTTCCCGCAGCAACTGAGCCAGTCCTCTAAGAGTGGACAGGGAAGCTTCCAGATATGGTGCCTGAACCTTCTTACGAATCTCGCGGTAAACCCGGTCGAGATCAGAGATATTGTCAGTGAGGCTCGGTTCAGGTAGGGAGAGGTAGAGTTTTTTTGTTACAGGCAGGTAAAGCAGTGAAGGAATGTCAAGAGTGTCACTCACCTGAAGGTCCTGAGGCTGATCATAACAAACCATGCTCTCGGTAGTCAGTATTTGCTCTTCCTCCAAGCGTGCCTCAGGGGGCACCCAGATTTCCAGATCGTCTCCAATCTCGGTCTGGCAAGCAAGGACAAATCCTGTATTGATCTCTTCTCGGCTCAGAAATCTGATGCTGTGACTCGTTGGTTTCGCCTGGCCACGGGTAATCTGGACCCTGCATTTTCCACATACACCTTCGCCACCACAAAGGCTGTTAATATAAATGCCAGATTCAGCAGCGCCCTCTAAAATGCTAGATCCTCGCTCTACCTCGATCTTGGCGCCTACCGGCTGAAAAACTACCTTGTCTTTGGCCATATCATGCTCCATTGGGATCAGCCTTCTTAGCCCCTGACTTTCTTGTCCACTTGGATATCAAAGGCCTTGAGCCGTTTCCATAGTGTTACCCTGCTGATACCAAGTATCTCGGCAGCTTTAGATTGGTTCCCACCTGTGGCTGCTAAGGCCTCTAAAATCCGCTTTCTCTCCGCATCATCTGTTTGCTTTTTAACAGCCCTCCGCCTTGGTGTCACCCTGGGCTGTTTGCCGGTGACCTTGGCAGGGAGATGGTCTGGCATGACCTCGCCTTCGTGGCAGAGAACAAATGAATATTCAATAACGTTGATCAATTCGCGCACATTACCGGGCCAGTCGTAACTAAACAGCAGGTCCAAGGCCTCCCTGCTCATGCCGGTGATGGGTTTATCTGTCTTCAACCGGATCCTGTTTATGAAGGTCTCCACCATTAAAGGAATATCCTCCCGCCGCTCTTGCAAGGGTGGGAGAATAAGAGGAATTACCCCAATACGGTAATAGAGGTCCTCGCGAAAACGGCCCTCTTCCATGAGTCTATACAGGTCTTTATTAGTGGCGGCTAAAATGCGGACATCTATTGTAATGGGGCGGTGATCACCAACCTTTTCAATCTCCTTTTCCTGAAGGACTCTCAGAAGCTTAACCTGGGTGGAGAGAGGAAGATCGCCAATTTCATCCAGGAAGATATCTCCGCCATTGGCCGCCTCAAATCTTCCCACCCTGGTTCTATCTGCGCCGGTAAAGGCTCCCTTGACATGACCGAAGAGTTCGCTTTCAAGAAGAGACTCACTAAGAGCTGCGCAGTTTACCTTAATGAAAGGACCCGTTCGCCGAATTCCCAGTTTATGAATGGCCGAGGCCACCAGTTCCTTGCCGGTGCCGCTGTCTCCGTAGATAATAACTGGGGCCTCAGATTGGGCCGCACTGGAAATTAGGTCAAATACCTGCTGCATTGCCGGTGATTTTCCCAGGATACCGTGAAAGCCGTCTTCACCACTGAGTTCTTTTCGCAACCGGGTGATCACTTGCTCTTTAGCAACAACTTCTGAGAGATCCGTCCAGGTCTCCACGCCGCCAATGACCCTATCTGAACTGTCTCTTAGAACAGCTGCATTTTTAAACAGATGAATACGTCTGCCATTTTTTTTGCGGAGGGTGCATTTGCGCCGTGTAACTTTCTTCTCATCTCTGAAAAGAGCGCAGTATTTGTCGTGCCCTTCTGCCTTCGCTCTAAAACAGGCGTCACAGTCCAAAATGTCGCAAGATTTGCCGATGAGTTCTTCTTTACTGTAGCCGCTAATTTCTTCCATGGCACTGTTGACGGAGACAATAACCCCTTCAGAGTCCACCACCATGAGTCCATCGGCCATGGTATCAACAATGGTTTTCCAATACTGGCTGTACTCTTCCTCAAACATAATCAGTCTGCCTCCCTGGATTCCGTTCTGTGATTACCCCTGAAACGTGTGTTCATTCTAACCGAAAGATAAACAGGTGTTAAGTGTAAAGCATTGACACTTAACAATCAAAAACAGAAGAGCACATATTTTTATATAGTAATAATAAATACATATGAAATATATGGAGATCAGAACCTATTGGCATACATATTGCCGAAAAAGAATTCCATCCTACCTACTGATCCAGTCGTTGGAGCCAATTGTGGAAAGAAAAGGTGAAGCAGACAAAGTGATCGATCTCAGGGGAATGAGCTGCCCCTGGTCCATTCTCAAAGCGAAAAGCGAGTTGAAGCGAATGGATCCTGGCCAGGTTCTAGAGATTCTCGGTACGGACCCCCTCACCCTGAAGGATTTTCCCGCCACTCTAAAAGAGACTGACGATGAGGTAATCCTGGTAGATGAAAGTCCGGGTTTCTTTAATCTGTATGTTCGTAAAGGCAATTAGAGAGCTGCAAGAACTCCTCTGTCTGGGAGTCAGCAAAACTCAGAGGAGCTGTAGCGTGCTCGGGTATCATATAGATTAGTAAACTTCGCATGCAACAGTGACAATTGAATCTTTACAGCAACATTCTTTCCTTAGTATAAGATCTATATTTCTTATCTTTTAAGACCTTTGACTCTAGGTCATTTCAAGCGAATATCCTAACCCTAGGAGCATTTCTCAGTGAGATGAAAGACATGGATCCTTCTAGGATAATCATCCACATTTCGGATAGAGACAAATGGCGCTTTGTTCTTAAGCAGATTGCTCGACTCAGCGCAGTTGAAGAGGGGAGCAGGCCGGATGTTACTATAGTTGCTGACGGTTTTGCCGTGGGTGTGTGTATCGCTTGTGATCGAATGCTTCGAGAGCAGATGGCTGACTTTGTCCAAGGGGGAGGTCGAATACTCGGATGTGACGGATCTCTTCGATTCCTAAATATGAAATCCGAGAATTTGCCCGATTTTGTCCAGGCTGTGCCCAACGGTGTGGAAGAAATCATCAGACTACAAGGTCAGGGATTTCAGTACGTCAAGGCTTGAGACAATAGACCAGTAGTGTGGGGGCGAGCTTTATGCCCGCCCGCAGTGAGATGTGAAAGGGGCTTTTCGGGAGGGAATAAACGACTCGACTGAGGGACTCGACAAGTCTCGTCTACAAGTTTCGCCGAATGTCCCCGCCCCCAAGGAAGTATTAGACAAGCAGCGGTGTTTTATAAGAAGATAAGAATGTTATTACATGTGATCTGAAAGGAGGTGACAACTATGGCCAAGATGCTCTTTATCATCTCCAATGGTTTTGAGAAGGCCGGTCGGGCAACACGGGCCTTCCAGTTTGCCAAGGTTGCTCAAGAAAAGGGCCATGATGTGAAAGTTTTTCTCATTGATGATGCCATTCATTGGGCACAGTTCGGCATGGCTGAAGGAGTTCGGGCGTCAACCGGCGAGGAGATGAAACCGTTTATTGATTATCTTACAGAAGGCGGCGCCCCCATCTACGCCTGCAAGGCCTGAGTGGACCACAGGTATTTATCCCCCGATGAAATGGTTCCGGGGGTCGAGATTGAAGGGGCACCCTTTCTGGTTGATCTAATAGCGGATCCCGAAGTGGAAACATTGAGCTTTTAACACACGGTCTTAGTACTTTGTCTCCCCCCGCCGCAGTCACTTGCGGGTGAAGACAAAAATGTGTTTTCGGCAATAACCATTATTATTCACATTATTCTGTTTTCTCAGCGAAGACCAGTCTCAGATGCCGTGAAGCGAATCTCATGGCTACTCTCTGGGTGAGGTAAGTTCCCTCACATACTCGAAAAAATAATCCGAGAAAATCCCACCGAGTCTGTTGGTAGAAGCAAACTGCCATTTCACGGGCACGGTAAACTCAGCTTCGCTTCTCCCATTGAAATGCAACAGAAGACCAATAGGGTCACTCTTGCGTCCTTCCTGGTCACGAATATAGATGGTTAGATGGAACATTTTCCCTCGCAGAACTGGCGAGGGGGGAGTTTTCACAAAGAGGTAGCCGGCGAATTGTTTTTGCTCTCCTTCATGGATAGGGGTGATGGCGTAGGTAAAAAAACTCATACCAGCTGGGGACATTTTCGCAACAATGTCTTTCATGTCTCCATCTTTATCCTCTGCTTTCAAAAGGATTTTCCAGACCTCACCTGGATTGATGTCTTGAGGTGCATACGAATCCAAGATAACCGGTTTGTTTCCTGGGTCATAGGGGACGAGTTTCCACAGTTCACCACAGCCGATTATGGTTGTTGTGAGTAGCAAGACGACCAGGTACCTTTTCATGATTCCGCCTTCATTCGATCAGAACCAGGTGCATGGAATGGCTATAGAAGGTGATCTCCCTTAGAACGGTAAGACCCAAAGTCTCATAAAAGGACTGTAGACCGCCACCATTGATAAAGCTGGTATAATTGCGAAAATGACGTAGACCAGCCAGACGCTCAATAAACCTACAGATGATAACTGCGAGGTTAGTTGGTGAGGGGACTCGATAGTCCACCACTATGATGTGAGCCGCCAGGCGCTTCATCTCCTTCAGGACAGGAAGACGTTGACTCGCATCCATTTCATGAAGAACCATGGAGGCAATGGCATAATCGAAAGATCCAGCTGGAAAATTGTTTAACTTCGCACCATCGCCGAAAAAAATCTGCACGTTGTTGAAGCCACGCCTCCGAGCTTGCCTATTCGCAAAGGAGCACATCCGCTTCGAGTTCTCAACTCCCACAAGTTTCGAGCCCAGGTCAGCCATGGAAAATAAAAGTTCTCCTGTGCCACAGCCGATATCGATGAGAGTGCTGCCAGGCTTCACCTGGGAGCGAACCAATCGGTGAACTCGCCTCAGAAGTGGATCCACCAAGAAATGGTACAGCCAGCCCTCATAGAAGTGATCTTTACGTTCTTGGTCCATGCAAATTTCTACCATATTATCCTGCCGATAGTAAGTAACAACCAAACTCCCCTCTTCAACAAACACAGCACGTTATTCAGCATCAAAAACCTGGTCCTTAAGGCGAGGTCAAAGCGCATAGAGCATAGCGCATAGAGACAGGACTTTTATTTTTTTTCTGCCCGCTGCCGCTTCGCTGCAGACGGGATCTTAGACAGGTTTCAGCTTCTATATTTCTTTTTCCTGACACCTGAAACCTGACACCTGAAACCTCCATTTCTCCTGACACCCGACACCTGAAACCCTGAGTTCTGGTTTTTTGGGTCAGGATTCCTAATTTCTGAACAAGCTCCTATCAAGCCGCAAAGAAGGCACATGACAATTACAACTTGCGGATGATCGATAGCTTATGATACGGAATCACAATGCAAGCAGATCTGTGATGATCCTCCTGGCGGGAAGGAATTGAGTATGCCGGTATACGACAAGAAAGACTTTTCTAAAGTTCTAGAGCAGGTGGCACAGGGAAGTGTAGCGCCTCTTTATTTTCTTCACGGCGAAGATTACCTGGTGAAGTCAGCCCTGGCACAACTCACCGAGATTCTCGTTCCAGAATCCCAGCGGAGCACCAACCTCGAGATAGTTGACGGTAATCAAGCGGATTTTAGACACATCTTAGACAACATCAACACCTTTGCCCTATTCGGAGGGCGGAAAGTGGTTGTGGTACAGGATTGTCGTATCTTCTATTCTCGGGCCAACCTTCCTACTCTTTACACCAAGAGCAAAGAGGCCCATGAGGCGGGAGATCTGGAAGTTGCTGCCCGTTTACTGCTGGAGGTGCTCGCTTACGCCGGGTGGTCTCTCACCGATGTGGCTGATGGAGCCTGGCGAGATATTCCCACGGACCTGTGGCAACAGACCACGGGCGTGGAACCAGATCAGGCTGAGATCTCATGGCTGGAGGCGGTTGTAGACCATGCCGGTAGTGCTGGAATGGAGGTGCCAAAACTGAGAGATGACGTTTCTTTGTTAGAGACGGCTCTGCAGGAGGGCTTCCCCGAGGAGCAAAGTTTATGCCTTACCACCGATACTGTGGACAAGCGGCGAAGCCTCTATCGCCTCATGGAAAAGAAAGGGATCGTGGTCGATTTTGGCGTGGCTTCAGGTAGTAGCCGTCAAGTTCG
>JASFGC010000031.1:0-17771 GCA_050123975.1 Syntrophobacterales bacterium
ATCAGATCATCAATTCTCCTATTGTCTTGAGCTTTTTTTCCGGTTTAGGACAATTAACTGAGACGTTCGACATCAGCCAACTTCCCCCTGAACCTGGCCCGCCCAAGCGCTTCCGTTTAGAGTTGCTGCCGCGTGAAACCGAGTCACCGGTCGCCCGGGTCATGCTTTGGATAGATGCTGAATCATATCGCGTGGTACGCATTCAAACCGAAGATCCCCTGGGAAACATCAATGAGATCACCTTCACCAATGTCCAGGTAAACGCTCACCTGGAACCTTCTTGGTTCGCCCTCAATGTCCCCCAGGGAGTGAGGTTGGAGCGCCAGGAGGCCATGCCCTCAAAATAGGTCCAGCAGGCAGAGGGACAATGCGCATTGCGCAACCTAAAATCTACAATCTTCCCGCTGCCTGCTGCCCACTGCCTGCTGCCTGCTGGCTTTCGTGCTCCTTGACACCCTCAGCGCTTACCCCTAGAATACTAGGAAGGCAGGTATTTTTGATTTGTGCCCGGGTAATGGTGTTCAATAAGAGCTTTGCCGGTCGCGATGAAGGTCTAAGAGAACGCGCACTATGGACATAGAAAAAATCATAGAAATGATAAGACAATGGCTCTCTGATCCCAAGGGAAAAGAGATGTTCAGAAGTATTGTCTACCTGGTCTTTCCGATTATAGTACTTCTGGGGCTTCGCAGTGCCACACGCCGCAAGGCAACTGAGAAGTCCTCTACAGCAATCAAACCCAAGGTTCGCCCCTCCGCCCATGGATCACCAACCGTGACCGAAAGTCTTCAGGAAACACTGGCCAGAGAGCGAAAAAAGGTGGAAAGAGAGCTGCAAGAAGTTTTCGGTCGCAAGGATACCGTCCTCTCAAGGGCCAAAAGGGAGTTCAATAAATCGACAGATAAGAAATCGCCTCGTGCCGAACCCCCGGAAGTAAACGAGAAGAAGCTGCTCCAAGAAGAACTGCTGAAGCTGTTTTCACGTCGTCCTAACTAGCCACAAACCACACCATTGGCAATGAGCAAGATATAATCCCTTGATCATGGAACACGACTTGCATGCTCTGAGCTTGCCTCGCCGCAAGACCCTGGTGAGAAGCGGGATGATTGTAAGCTCTGTTTTTTTGAATTGATTCCGAAAAAAATTCTGTGATAGACTACGGGACCTTAGAAAGCTGGAGGGTAAATAGAAATATTTTTCCGTAGTTACTGTGGGGTTTTTATGAAAGTGAAGTTTTGGGGTGTGCGGGGATCGCTCCCAGCACCCATCCCTCCAACCGAAATCGAGAATAAAATCATACGGGCTCTAGGTGGCGCCAGTGGTGTGAACCTAGATGACATGGAGGCGGTAAAAAACTACGTTAGAGCCCTTCCCTTCTTTCAGCGAACCACAACCGGCGGCAACACTTCGTGCGTGCAAGTCTGCGGTGACAACACCGAAATCATACTTGATGCCGGCTCCGGCATCCGACAGCTCGGCATCGAACTCATGCAGGGACCCTGCGGTCAAGGCAAAGGTACGGTCCACCTGTTGATAAGCCACACCCATTGGGACCACATAATGGGATTTCCATTTTTCACGCCCGCGTATTCAGCTGGCAATCAGGTTTTCGTCTATGGCCGTCACCCCCGAATCAAGGAACGTTTTCAGGACCAGCATCATCCTGACCATTTCCCAGTGAGCCTGGAAACCATGTCTGCTGATGTTCAATTTGTACAGCTTCAAGAAGACACCGAGATGACCATTGGTGAATTTATGGTCAAAAGCATACCGTTGCGGCACCCCGGTGGCTCATTCTCCTACAGAATCACGAAAAACGGCCGTGCTTTTGTCTACGCCACCGACGCTGAATATAAAGACCTCAGCCCTCGAGCAATGGACGAATATATTTCCTTCTATGCCAATAGCGAGGCCCTCGTATTCGATGCCCAATTCAGCCTTGAGGACGCCATGGAAAAAGAAGGTTGGGGCCACAGCTCCTCCATGGTGGGAGTTGATATCGCTCTCAAGGCCAACATCAATCGGTTGATTCTTTTCCACCATGAGCCCTCTTACAACGATGAAAAGCTTCAAGAGATTTACGACAAGACCATTCGTTATTACGAGATGATGAAGGGCAATCGCAACCTGGAAATCATCATGGCCCGGGAGGGTCTGGAAATGGAAATCTAGCTCCATGGCCACATCAGCCATCACTATGCTCCCCGGCTCAGAAACTCTCCAGCTTCACGTAGAAAACTCCATCCCTTATTACACCTTTCATCGGTTAAGCGAGTTTCTAGAATTAGAACACCTCGTTCTTACCCGATTGGGAGGGGTGAGTTCGCCTCCTTTTGCCAGTCTTAACGTAAGTTACGATACCGGAGACGAGGCCGACAAGGTTCGAGAGAACATGCGGCGGGTGCGAGCTGCTAGCAATTGTACTTCTCTTATCTACGCCCGACAGAACCATAGCAGCAACATCGTGGTTTTGAGTGAGCACCCGCGTTTTGACCCTACAATTCCATACCCCCTGCATGGCAAAGACGGTTTCATTACCCAATTGTCAGGCCTGCTTATGATGATAAAAGTCGCCGACTGCCAGGCAATTTTGCTTTACGATAGCAAGAAAAAAGTGGTTGCCATCATTCACGCGGGCTGGCGCGGTAGCGTCAAAAACATTCCAGGCAAAGCAGTCCATATGATGCAGGATCACTTTCGTTGTGACCCCCACGACATTTTTGCCGGAATCGGACCCTCGCTGGGTCCCTGCTGTGGTGAGTTTCAAAACTGGCGACAGGAACTTCCGCCTCATTTTTCTCGGTTTCAGGTGCAGGAAAATTTCTTCGATTTCTGGGCCATAAGCCAGTTTCAACTCATGGAAGCCGGACTGCGCAGAGAACATATCGAAGTTTCAGGGCTTTGTACCAAGTGTCATCCCGAGGTTTTCTACTCCTACCGCGGTGAAGGCGAAACCGGTCGTTTTGCAGTGGTCATCGGCATCAAGGATAGGTAGTATTCAGTGCTAATTGCAAGGATCTTCCTGTCGATTTTGCTCATAGATTTATTTAGAAACTATATTAATTTTTGACACTTTTAAATAATTATTCTATGTATTTAAGAAATGCAAAAATATTCTTCAATAAGCCCGTGAGTGTTGAGCTCTACCACATGGGATTACAGTGCCCTGACATTACAGCCAGGATCCAGCCGGGGCAGTTTCTTATGGTCAGGATCCAAGACCGTTTAGACCCCTTACTTCGACGCCCTTTTGCCGTACATCGATTATATCCCAACGATCCCCCTGGCTCTTTTGAGATGCTTTATAAAGTCGTGGGCAGAGGCACTCAGCTTCTCACCAACATGCAAGCGGGTGATTCCGTGAATCTCCTCGGCCCTTTGGGGCGAGGCTTCCGTCTGCCGGAGGAGAAGGGATCTGTGCTCATGGTTGCTGGAGGGATAGGCATCGCTCCCCTGCCCTACCTGGCAGAAACCCTCGCCGCATCTGGTTGCAAGGGTCCTTTTGTCTTGTGGTTTGGCGGCAAAACTTCTGCTGATCTCGTCTGTGTCCAACATTTCAACGACCTTGGTTTTGCGGTGCAATTGGTCACCGAAGACGGCAGCGAAGGCAGAAAAGGTCTCGTAACTGGCCACCTTGAACAGTGGTTGACCCAGCAGGATGAATTACCCGAAGTCATTTATTCCTGCGGCCCTTACCCCATGCAACGGTCGGTAGCAAAGATGGCTGCTCGACTGGGAATTTCCTCTCAACTCTCCATGGAGGCCCTGATGGGCTGCGGTGTTGGGGCCTGCTTGAGCTGTTCCCTCAGGTGCCGCCCGCCAGAAGGTGTTCAGGATCCTCACTATGCGAATGTGTGCCAAGATGGACCGGTGTTTGACGGAGAGGAGATAGTCTGGGACTAATTCTTCGGCTGATAGTTGGCAGATCGCAGCCGTTTGCACTGAGCCTTGGCAAGTATGTACCTCTGAAAAAAGGAACTTAAAAGCTATAAAGGATATAAAAACTACAAAAACTAAAAAAGCAACAAATATGAATGTAGCTGGGAAACCTATTGTATTTCTTAAGTTTCTTGATCTATATCCTTCTCGCGCTTATCCCGGTTGCTTATGATGTATCCTGTGCGGGTTTGATTTCATGGCCAACGATAGCCCAATGAGCTTAGCAGTAGAGCTTGGACCGCTAAAATTGAAAAACCCGGTAATGGTAGCCTCAGGTACCTTCGGCTATGGGCAGGAGTATGCTGAACTGGTTCCTCCCGAGCGCTTGGGTGCGATAGTGGTGAAAGGAATTTCCCTGGAGCCCCGCTCCGGCAACCCTCCTCCCCGCATCTGGGAGACTTGCGGCGGCATGCTGAATTCCATAGGTTTGCAGAATGTTGGCCTTCGCGCTTTCTTGGAGGAAAAACTCCCCTGGCTGAGACCGCTGTCCGTCCCTGTAATTGTGAATCTTTTTGGCAATACAGTGGAAGAGTACCGAGAGTTGGCTACGGCGCTGGACGGTCAGGAGGGTATCGATGGGCTGGAGATTAATATTTCCTGTCCGAATGTGAAGGCAGGTGGAATGACGTTCGGCTCTGACCCGGAAATGGCGTTCCAGGTTGTATCCGCAGTAAAGTCCAGAACCAACCTCCCGGTCATTACCAAACTCACCCCCAACGTGACTGACATCACCGTTATTGCCAAGGCTGTCGAGGATGCGGGTACTGACATCTTGTCACTTATCAATACCGTTGCCGGTATGGCAGTTGATGTACAGACCCGCCAGCCACGGCTGGCAAACGTGGTTGGTGGGCTGTCTGGACCGGCCATCAAGCCCATTGCCTTGCGAATGGTGTGGCAAGTTGTACGGGTGAGCAAGGTGCCGGTGATCGGCTTGGGAGGAATTGTCTCTGTGGAAGACGCCATTGAATTCTTGATAGTCGGAGCGAAGGCGGTCCAGGTAGGTACCGCCAACTTCGTCAATCCTCCTGTCACCTTGGAGATAATCGACGGCCTGGAAGATTACTTACGCCAACAGGGTCTTGAAGATATCAATGAAATAATTGGCACCCTGGAGATTCCAGAGGGGCAACTGGGCAGCGAGCCCTAGGCACAGCGAGATGAAACGGGGACCCGCCCGCCTCGCCTGAAGGCGAAGCCGATGGCGGGCAGGCGGGGAGAAACGGCGACACGGGGATATTCAGCATGCGGCAGGCAGCTGACAGCTGCCAGCAGATCTAGAGTTAGAACTAAGAGATCGGAGATCGGAGGTCGGAAGTCAGAGATCAGAGGACAGACGACAGAGGGTTACTTGCTGCTAAGGAATACTCAGCAAGATTAAACCTATAGTACCGGTGCCATGTTTGGAGTTCAAATTCTCAAATATAAAAGTAAAGTAAATTCTAGTTAAAGATTAATTTATTGTTTATTTTTAAAATGTTAACTAAATTTAAAATCAGTGCTTAGTTCTTAGTGATCTTCTGTCTTCCGTCCTCTGTCCTCCGTCTTTATGCTGCCCGCTGCCTGCCAGGCCTCAGCTCTACTTCGTTTCATCCCCTAGCCGCCCTTTGTCTTCTGCCTCAAGCGGCGCACATCTCCTACTCTAATGGTGAAGCGGATTCCATCCAAAAATTCCAACAAAGGGATGGTGTATTTGCGGCTGGTCTGGGTAAGCTCTTTGAACTCAGGAGTGGTGATTTCTTCCTGTTGTTGGAATACATCCAATAATCGTTTCTTGAGATCTTTCAAAACCGTGTTATGGAAATACATATCCTCCTTGACTTTGACCAGCAACCCCTCTTGTAGCATCCACTGAAGAATCTGCCGCGCTTCTCCATCCGAGACCCCAAGCGACTGGGCCACCTCTCGGAAAAAGGGCGGCTGCAGCCCTGCCTCCTGGTAGATCGCTTCAAGCTTTTCTCTTGCCTCTTCTTGCTTGCCGGCAAGAGCCACTTGGTGGGCAGAGAGACGCACCAGATCTTTTTCTTGAACAAGTTCACCCTGGCGAACCAGTCGCTGAATGAGTTCGTTGAAAAGTTTGCCGTCCACTCCGCGAGGAAGCCTGCCAGAGAGCTCTTCCTTGTTAATGCCTGACCGCAAAGGTTCCCGGCGATGAAAAGCATCAAGCTGGCCCAACAGGAACTCGGTGAGGGTGCTAAACACGTGCCCATGTACAAATCGAGGAGTCTCTCGATCAAACTGGATTGCCTCACCGCGACTCATCAGCTCTTGGAGTAAACGACGGAGTTGCTTGACGGTAATATTGGCGAGTATGCTCAGTTCCCGTTCCCCAATGCCGGCAAATCCTGCGTCTTTAAGGTAGAGTTCCGCCATTGCACTGGATTCACCCTTTTCCAGGATGGCCAGAGACTCCAGGGTGTCAGCGACCATTCGCTTTCTTTTTTTCGGGGCCGGATGCAGTATCTGACCACCGCCGATGGTGCGCATTGGCGAATAGCTTCGCAGAACAAAACGGTCCCCACTGCGAACCACCACCGGTTTATCCATACGCACCTGGGCATAGCCACTAGCGCCTGGTTTGAGCTCATCAGCGTCCAGAAGTATTAATGTGCCCAATTCCTCATTGGTGCCGGTGTGGAGTCGGATTTTTGCCCGATTTTTCAAAATCCGTGGCGCAGTCTCCAGATGTTGCAGGCGCACATCTACCATGAACGAGGCAATGAGGCTTTCCGGGGTCGCCAACACATTTCCCCGCTCAAGGGCGGCTTTTTCCAACCCTTGGAGGTTAATGGCCGTGCGCTGCCCACTGACGGCCTCGCTTACTTCCCTATTGTGGACTTGAATGCCGCGCACCTTGGTTTTGAGCATCTGAGGATAGACAAACAGGGTGGCCCCTGTCTTGACCTTCCCGGAAATTGCTGTCCCGGTAATCACCGTTCCAAATCCCTTCATAGTGAAAACCCGATCCACAGCCAGACGAAAATCTCCACTGCTCGATCGGGCTTCCACCGAATCACAGAGACCCTGCAAATGGTTGAGCAACGAGTCTAATCCGTCACCGGTCGCTGCCGAAACCGAAATTATTGGTGCAGAGGCAAGGAATGTTTTCTGCAAAAAATCGTGAATGTCTTCTCTCACCAATTCCAGCCAGTCCGCGTCTTCCACCAGATCTGTCTTGGTAAGTATTACAATGCCCTGCTTGACCTTGAGAAGTTCGCAGATTTCCAGGTGCTCTCGCGTTTGAGGCATCACTCCTTCATCAGCGGCCACCACCAGCGCTACCAGATCGATCCCTGTTGCCCCTGCCACCATGTGCCGCACGAACTTTTCGTGTCCCGGCACATCAACTATCCCCACCTCCTGTCCATTGGGAAGTTCGAGGTGAGCAAAACCAAGTTCGATAGTTATACCTCGCTCCTTTTCCTCTTTGAGACGGTCGGTGTCGATGCCGGTGAGAGCTTTGATCAAGGTGGTTTTCCCGTGATCTATATGACCAGCAGTACCCAGAATGATCTGTTTCATGAATGAAGTCCCCCGAGGACCTGTGTTATGAAATGACCCTCTATGGTAAATGGTAAACGGCAGGCAGTAAAAGGTAAACCGTTGAAATCGTTGAAATCGTTGAAGTCGTTCAAATCGTTGACTCGTTTAGAGTACTTAGAGCTCAAGACAAGCCATGCCTCGCCGCGTTACCGTGTCTTCGTCTCTCCGCATCGGGCATGGCTAACTTCGAACGTCTGTACTCTTTCCTCTGTCTTCTGCCCTCTGCAATCTGCCAGCTGCCAGCTTATTCTTAAATCCGCAATCCGCAATTTACTCTATGCCGCCTCTATCTCTCTTATCATATAGGTAAAAAGCCCTGTGGCCAGTAGGATCTCTGATTCTGCACTAAGATCTACTTGACAAACTGCAATCCGCCGCCCATGGTGTGCCACCCTGCCACGAGCAATTACATCCTCCGCTCCAGCCGGTCGGAGAAAATTCAGCTTGAACTCAATGGTAGGAATAACTACCTTCACTGGATCAGGTAAGACAGAATAGAGGGAAACACCACCAGCCACATCAGCCAGCACCCCCAAGATACCCCCTTGCAAAAGTCCCATGGAATTTTTCAGCTCCTCTCGATGAGGCAAGACGAGATAAGAGCGCCCTGGGACCACTTTTACGAGCTTGATACCCACAAATTCGACGACAGGATTATTGGAAAGTTTCTTGTTAATCCCATCCCTCTGCAGGGGGCTTAGCTCCCTCTGTTCTTGGTGGAAACTGTTCTGCTTATCTGAGTTTGGCACCCTATCCCCCACTGAGTTTATCGTCTAGCGAGGTGCAGAAGTCTTGGCCCTGAGCTACTTGATGTCAAGTGACGAGGCTCGCATGCCCCACAGGCGAAAAGGCGATGGTGATCACGACCTGGTTCTCTTCGTCCCGGGTTATATTGATAACACCCCCATGTTTGTGAATCACCACTTTGGTCAACGGCAGCTGCAAATCAGCCTCCCCGAGTTTATCGCTAACGAAAGGATAGAAAAAATGCTCCATGTCGTCGTCCGCCACATGAAGCGCAGGATAAGAGAGCTGAACAACTGCTGCTCCATTGTATGTTGTTCTGACCCGGAGGCAGGATTGCTCGGGCATATGGCTACAAGCGTTCTTGATTATGGTTTCCAGAGCGTCACGCAAATAGCCGCGGTCGGCACGAATAAAAGGAAGTTCCTCGTATAGTTGCATGTCTACCTTGATTCTTTGGCTGTCACGTTTATCTTCGGAACCAATGATGGCCTCCTGCAGAACCTTGTTCAGGTCAACCTCTGAGAAATCTAGGGTGACCGGGCGTATGTAGGATAGAATCATCTTGAGAATATGCTCCAATCGGCCCATCTCTTTGACGATAATCTCGACCTTACTCCGGTGAACATCTTTCTCATCCATTTCCTTGAGCAATCTTCTGGCAAAGCCACCAGCCGAGGTCAGAGGGTTGCGGATCTCATGTGCTAGCCTGGCAGAAACATTGCTGAGAGTTTTGAGCTCTTCGGTTTGAATGATCTGCTCCTGTAACCGCTTCCTCTCGCTCACATCTACTATAATACCATCCACCGCCTGCACATTCCCTGCCCGGTCAGTTAAGGGCATTGCATGGTTAAGCAGAAATACTTCCCGACCGTCACGGCGTTTGCCTCGGTATTCGAGGAGAAATTCCCTACCCTCTGCCAGACAGGCCCGCAGTTGTTTGGCAACTTTTTGCTGATCCTCCGGGTGGGCGACTCCGGTCCAGAATTGCCTGTCTGCTATTACCTCAGTGGGTGTGTATCCGAGGATTTCCTCCACAACCCTGTTAACATAAACGGTAGTTCCATCTGGTTCAATACGATAGACAACCAGGGGGGCATTTTCCACCAGCGTCTCATATTTCTCCTTCTCTTCCACAAGCTCTTGTGTTCTCTCCTCTACTCTCTCTTCCAAGGTAACGCAGTATTCCTGAATCTCTTGCCTTGCCCTGTTGAGGGATTCGAGCATGTCGTTGAGAGAATTGGCCAGGGTGCCGATCTCATCCTGCACTGGCACAGGAATTTCCCGGATCCGCTCGCCCGCGGCTATCTCTCTCGCCGCCGTAACGATATGGCGTACGGGGCGAAGAAAAACCGTCACCACCCAAACAATAACAATGGAGGAAAACACCAGAGCTGCCACCATAACAGCAAACATCTCGATTCTGTTTTCAGCCAAGTCGGCAAGCGTGGCAGATCGGTCAACGCTGATCTCCACCACCCCAATACTCTTGCCGTAAAAATTTCTCAGTGGCCCCAGGAAAAGAGCGAGGCCAGGAGCATTGGGCGGGCTGATCAATATTTCTGGATTCTGAGTTCGAAACACCCTGCCGCAGATTTCGTCACTCGATATTTGTATGTTATCTGAGGAGGCCGTTAGCATGTAAAAGCCATCAGTCCCGCGGATTGGAATAAGGAGGGCAAGATCCATGTCGTATCGACGCTTGAGGGAATCCAGAAAGGGACGCTCTACCGAGTACCCGATCTCAAAGGTTCCAATAAACTCATCCTGATAGAAGACTGGCACCACGCCCCTAACCGCGAATCCTGTGGTACCCCGTTCTAATCCAGCAACTCCTTGGCCTGTCTCCTCGACCTTCGTAATTGTCTGACGAAAGGATGCCATGGCCTCGCCGGATTGATAGATCCGATGAAGTCGCAGAAAAGACGTGGCTGGTTTCGTGTGGAAGTGAAATTGTTTTACATCGAACTTATCTTGCAGAACCTCATACGAGGGTAGCAATAAATCAATGAGTGCTCTCGAATCTTTGCGGGCAAATGCCTCTTGCACTACTGGCGACTTGGCGACCTGATAGGCCAGACTCAATGCCGAGTTTGCCCGATCCTCAACCTGATCCGAGAAAGCTTGATAGTAGTCGGATAATTTTTTCCTCTCTTGAGCCTTGATTATCTTTCTCTGGGCAGTGATGCCCAAGAGGATAAGGATGGTAGTCCCCACGAAGGAAAGAAACAAAAAGGGTATGAGAAGTTTCCACTTGATGCTGATGTCTTGAATTCTTCTCAGATTCACTCCCGGGTCTCCCGCCGCCTGTTTTGAAGCCCGGTTCATAAGAACTTAGAGCTCGGCGGCAATTATATCTCTGATCATCTCACCTGTTTCTTCGGCTGTTAGGTGGGCAAATCGTTCGTAGTCCACAGGTTCGAGCACCCTTATACTCATCTTCTGGCTGCCGTGAAAATTCATGCTGTGTTTTGGCAGGGCGGTCTTTGTACCGTTGATAACAACGGGAAGGATGGGAACCTGCATTTTTTTGGCCAGGATGAACGCCCCCGACTTGAACGGTTTCAAGGTTCCGGTTTCCGACCTGGTGCCTTCCGGAAAAACAAAAATGGAGTTGCCTTCAGCAAGTGCCTTTTCACAATCGACAAACATTTTGGCAATGCCCTTTTTATCTCCCCTCTTCAGCTTTATATACCGATTCAGATACATGTTCCAGCCGATGAAGGGAATCTTGAACACCTCTACCTTTGAAACCCACTTGAATGGGAAAAAGAGGTTGAAGGCCAGCAGGATATCCAGTTGGGATTGGTGGTTGGAGACAATGACATAGCGATCCCGCATCCGTATGGTCCTCCTTCCTTCAACACGAACCGACCAGGCTGGCATGGCCCACAGGTAAACCGAGGCCCAGAAGGAGGAAAACAGATGGAGAAGCACCAAGCGCTTGTCAAAGAGCACAGTAAGGAGCCATATAACAAACGCGACGCAAAAGAAAAACGCGGAGGTTATAGCGACAAAGGCGATAAAAAAAACAGCAATGATTTTATTCAGCATTTCTAATCACAAGTAAAGACTCCGGACCCGAAGGACCCGGCTTTGAACTGCCCCCTGAGGGGGCTTCCGTACTCTTTCCCCTTTGCGGCAGTCTGCTGGAGTAATGGAGTGGTGGAGTAATGGAGTAATAAAAGAACCAATTCACATTAAATTCGAGCTTTCATTTTTTCCAACACTCCAATACTCCAGTACTCCAAAAGAGCTTGCACCTGTGCCGGCAAAGCCATTGTATTCTGACCTGGCCCCAAGGACCAGGTTTTCGATGTCGAATAAAATGACTGAGCCACTATTAAATGTCTGCTGGACTGGTAAATCTAGCTGGGATACTAGCACACTGGGGTATGGGTCGGGTAGATCAAAAAGAGTGGGCCAAGGTAGATCTCAATCTTTGAGGTAAAGTATGACCGCTTTGACAGGAACGTCTCATTCCTACCGCTGAATGGTCCAACCGAACGCTGAGGTCGAATTCACCTCATTTATCCTTGTCTTCCGGAGACTGCGCGGAGAGCATCGAGAAATCCCGGGTCAACCTGAAGACCGAAACTTTGTACCTTGTGGACATCGCCCCAGGCTTTCTCATATTCTCCCTTCGAGTAATATGCGAGCGCCCGATTGAAGTAGGCGTCTGCAAATCTGGGGTTAATCTCTAAGGCCTTGCCGTAATCGGAGATCGCCTGGTCATACTGACCCTTCTTGTAATAGGCATATCCCCGGTCTTTGTAGGCTTTCTCAAACTGAGGGCTGATCTCTATGGCCTTGCTAAAATTAGAGATAGCCTGGTCATATTGACCTCCACTTTGAGCATAGGCAATCCCCCGACTGGTGTAAGCACTTGCGAACGCAGGATTTATCGCTATGGCCTGGTTGTAATGGGGAATAGCCTGATCATATTGACCTTTGATGGCGTAAGATATGCCCCTAAAATAATGAATAGCTGTTTGACGTTCTATCTTCTGGTCAGATACATCTTTCATGATTCTCAAGGCTCTTTGTGCAGGACCAAATAACGGGTCAACCTTCAAGGCTCTCGCAAATTCCTCGTTGGCTTCTTTGAATTTACCTTGAGCGGCATAGTCCACACCTCTCGCGGTACTTTGCCCTGCAAGATTTTGAGCATAGCAGAGACCAATCGACAAAAATAATATCATTAGAATCGATAGCCCTATTCTTGTTATGACTTTCATGACAGTTAGTGCTTCCTTTCGTTTGCCAGATAACTGCAATGATCACCCTCTCGTGTATTCTTATAAACCATTGCAAGAAGAGAGCCAAGAGCCTGCTGTCCTCTCGTCTAGCGAAAAAAATGGCGCCCAGATCCCTCTGAGCGCCCTATTTGCTTGGTGCCGGAGGCGAGAGTCGAACTCGCACGGGCGCAAGGCCCACTGGATTTTGAGTCCAGCGCGTCTACCAGTTTCACCACTCCGGCATTCGAACGAGTCGATTATAGCGACGCTTGGTTTGTGGTGTCAATGTTATTTAGCATAGAGCAGAGAGCATGGCGCCAAGCGGTTGGAGGTTGGAGGATCGCTTCGCTTTAGGTTGGAGGCAAGTCATTAAGGGCTTTCAATTTCATCTTACAGAAAATGACAGCGAAGCGTAATGACTCTGGGCTCTGGTGCCTGGTGGTTCATACCTAGTTACGCTCTGCGCTCTGCGCTTTGCGCTCTGCGTCTTACAGTTCTCCTTTTTCGATCATCTCTATGATCAATTTGGTCCGATTGGGACCGGCTTGGTACGAATCCGCCTCGTCCCAGAGAAAATTGAGTTCGAGAACCTGATAGCGGCCACCGTCGAAAACCATATCCACCGCCACGTCGGATAGGTTAGCGTCCCTGGCAATGATTTTCGCCAATTCAACCCCTTCAGGATCAACATCATCCGCTTTCCAGGTCCCCTGGCGGCTCGAACTATCCACCGAATTGCCCCGGATGACATTCCGCCGATATCCGAAGGTTGTCTGGCAGTTGAGAACAACCACCCGCAGTTCCTTTTCTGGGACTACATACTCCTGGATAAGAGCTGGATTGAAATGTTGGTTGTACCAGTCTAATTGTTTTCGATTATTGATGAGAAAAACCTGCTTCCCATCGGCCGCTTCTCGGGCCTTTTTCGCCACACATGGAAAAGCAAATTCTTTGAGAATTTTCCTTTTCTGCCTGCGTCCATAATAGACACGGGTGCGGGGATGCGCGACATTCAGCAAGCGCAGCAAGGCGGTGTGTTTCAGTCTGTTCCCTCGCAATCTGTAACAATTGACACTGGGGAAGGTCTCTTTGCCCAGGGTGGCAAAGAAATCCACATATCGGTCTGTTGGGTAGAAAATCATGTCGGCAGTGCGCAACAACCTGCGCTCCTGTTCCGTGTAGTCAGCCATTTGTGGCCGCAGCCCCAGCGTAATTACCTGGGGACATGTTCTCAGCTGTTCACCTATGGCAACTCGTATCCGACTCACGGGTCTTCCTAGCCTGGGTTATTGATCATTTCGCATCTGGCATTCCGAAATCACAAATCCCAAGCACCAAATCTCAGGGGTGTCAGGTGTCAGGTGTCAGGTGTCAGGTGCCAGGTGCCAGGTGTCAGGTGTCAGGTGTCAGCAGTAAATGCTAACTCGTTATCGATAATTGAGCATCTCAAATCTCTAATTCCTCACTCTTAAATCCGCAATCCGAATTCCGAAATCCACAATCGACAATGTCTCCGTCTCCCCGTTTCGCCCCTTCTCCGCATCCCCGTGTCATCCCGCCGTGCCTAGTACCTAGTGCTTAGTGCCCAGTTCAATCCCGTACTGACTCTCCATATCTTATCCAACTGACAAAGGGAACTATAAAAGAAGTGCTCGGCGAGTTTACTTAGGGGGAACGGGTCTCGGTAGCCGCAGTCCATAGGCATAGCTGCGCATGCGGAAGAAATTATCAAGGATGCTAACTTTGCTGTCTACGTAATCGTAAACTTTCATTGGCGGCTGGCCATCATCACGCCTCAATACATTTTGGAACCACCGAATTATCTTGCCGCGAAAATTGAGTGGGGTGGTGAGAAATACAGCCTCAAACCTGACCTCAGAAACGAGTTCCTGGTAAAATTCACGATTGCCCAAAACGACCTGAATTTTCTTGCTTTTCAGCTGTTTCGAAAAAGCCTTTTCTCCCTTGGCCACAACATCAGGATCTAGCGAAATACTGGAAATCCCTTTATTTTCCAGCAGATCCCTCAGAGCGTTGTCTTGCTCTTCATCTTCGGTCAGCACCAGCAGCGGGCCACCAGTGGACTTACTTATTTCACCGGCGACGTCATCCACAACGAGTTGATTGCGCTCCGGATCCTTGCCCAAGGCCGCCATCATTGAGGAATAGTCCTCATTGCTTTCATACGGATAATCAAATTCCGTCTCCCGAACCACTACGTCGACCCGAAAAATAGCTCTTATTTCCGTAGCTTTACGAGAGTCAATTTGATGAAGTATGTCACCCACATAGTAGTAGATCAGTCTGGAAAGCCGGTCTCGCCGTTGGTTGGTGGACGATAGACCAAGCAGATAACGACAGTCAAAGTTGCTAACCACCTGGGTAAAGGTACGAGAGGGTGTTCGGTGGCACTCATCTACCACCAGAAGGCCGATCTTGTCGCGCACCTCTCGCACGCGGCGGTACAGGGCGCTTACATGTGCCACCGTAACCTTGGGGCCCAGATGAAATTTCCCCTCTCCAACAATCCCAACTTCTTCTGCTGGCACCTTGAGGAAGCGAACGAGCTTCTCCTTCCAATGGCCGAGCAGAGCCACATTCGGCACGATAATCATGGTTGGCTGTCTGCGCTGGGATATCAAGTAGAGAGCGATGACAGTCTTTCCGCTCTTGGCGTCACCAACCAGAGTCCCATGGTCTCTGGCAATCACATCATCATACGCCAGCTCCTGATAATCCTTGAGCACGCCGTGGAATTGGAACTCAATAGGTTCGAGGCTCCTCTGGCGGTCGACAACCCGGTATTTCACCCCGAATTGCTGGCAGAGTGCCAACAATTGGGAGAGAAACCCGCGTGGAATAAAGTAATGGTGTCTTTGTTCGTAGAGGCAGTGTATCTGAGGAGGAACGTTACCAAGCCACTCCCCGCGACTTTGACGAAACTCATATTCTGGATTAGTAAAGATGAGGCGATCAGAAAGCTTCTTCTTAAGCATCGGTGGCAGGGGCGCAGTGGGTATCTTGATACGCTCTGAGACCACTATGTTCAAAGCTCTTTGCATACCCTTCATGGTATGCATATTTTGATGGCTCAATTCAGGACGCAAATCCCCACCCTCCGAGTCAAGCCAAGGAATTGTCTGCAGCACCCCTATGATATGCCGGCATAAAGCCACACATTACCGCACGCATCGCCCTCGGCGAAGAAATTCCATCCAACAGCAGCCGTCGGCATTTCTGTGATCGGCAATGTGCCAGCAAACCGCAAAAAGAATAGGAGAAAACCTGGTATCCGCCCGATAACTACGGCTAGGGGCAAACATCCCCGGAAAGAAATAATGGCTTCACGCACAAAACTTTGTATATTATGGCACCGCAACTTAATAAATTCAAGGGCAAAAACTACTTGGCCGTCAGACAGAGTCCATTTACAATCGGACCATCACCAGGCCTCGCCAACATCATAGGAAAGGAGATCACCATTTATGAATGAGATCCCCACTGTTGTTGAGCATTTGAAAACCCTTGCCCAAGGCTATCATGATGCTCAGCTGGCTTTGCAGGCGCAGTACCGCGAAACTGAATCACCAGAACAGTTTTTTGTCGAACTCAAGCATCGAGAGGCAGCCTTACTCAGTCGTTTCCGACTCGTGCAGAAGCACTTACTTGCCTCCTTGGAGGATGAAGAACTGGAAAAGGCAATCGAACTGTCAAGGATATTCGACGAGATAAGGGTTATCAATGAGTTCCTCATCCAAAAACTGGTTGGACAGGAGAGTGAAACAGGAGTAGATTGAAGGAGGAACAATGCACATTGCGCATTTATCAGCTATCATCTGGCATTTTACTCGGATCTTTCAATGGGTGTTATATTTGAATTTTCGATGATAAATGCGAAATGCTAAATGAGAAATGACGCTGGAGGCATAGCATCCAGCGTTTCATTCTTTTATCAGTAAGAAGTACAGGGCGCCGGAGTGTTTCAGATGTCCCGCGGCAATGCGGCCGAAAGGACCGCTGCCCCAGAATAGATCCACCCGTCCGGGACCACGAATGGCACCCCCGGTATCCTGATTCAGGGCATAGCGGCCAAAGGGAGCCCAGCCCAGAATCACGCCATCCTTGGCAAAGATCGGTTTCTGACACTGGATGAATGCAAGTGCTCCTTTGGGAAAAAGTGATGAATCGGTGGCGATTGATCGGCCCGGGGTGAGGGGAACTGCAATATTTCCGAAAGGGCCTCCCTCAACTTTACTAAAAAACACGTAGCTTGGATCGTAGGAAAAAATCTCTGCCATCTCTTCCGGATGTTGCTTCAGGTAGCGACGTATAGCCTGCATTGACATGGCTTCCTTGGGTATCAACCCTTCTTCAATCAGCAACCTCCCAATGGGCCCCCACGGCCTGCCGTTCTTGGCCGCATATCCCAGTCGAATGTATTCGCCGTCCAGCAACCGAATACGCCCGGAACCCTGGATTCGCAAGAAAAAACGTTCCACCGGATCCGCCACCCAGACCAACTCATACCCCTTACCGGCTAACTTGCCATCAAACTCGATATCGTCCCTGCTGTAGTAGGGAACCACCCGGTTTCCCTCAGTGCGCCCCACCAATCGAGTGCCCTTGTATTGTTCCCCAAAAAGTCCCAGATCGATTTTCAGCAAATCATCCGGCACACCATAGATGGGAAGGCGGTAGTGGTCGTCCGGAGTCAGGCTGCCCTGGATGGTGGGCTCGTAGTAGCCGGTGAACAGGACCTCTTGTTCAACATTCCGGCCCACGGAACGGTAAATTATGAATTTCTCACGAACTCTGTCTGCAAGTTCCGTCCACGAAGGACTTTCAGCCAGCAGCTCCAGAAAGGTCTCTAGGGTTCTCTTTATTCGGCTGACGGGAACTTCCTCTGGACCGAACTTGACAAGTCTGTCCTCAGGTAGCCGTTCGTAATAGAGCAAGCTGTTTTGAACCGCCTGCACCAATAGTTCTCGGCTCAAGTCGTCTCTTTCCAGCTCCACCGATTGGGGATTTACCTCCTGGAGAGGTTGTTCCGGCCTGCTAACCGGGGTTGCCACCCGCGACGGTCCGCAGGCTGAGGCGAGCAATATCGTCAGAGACAAAAAAAACACCAATACCGATCTGGTATCAGCTTTTATGGCTTCGTTCCGGGCGAATTGCAAAATGCCTCCTTACATCGCGTTTCGTAATGAGAGAAGCAATAGCCAAGTGTCAGGTGTCAGGTTTCAGGTGTCAGGTGTCAGGTGTCAGGTGTCAGCAGTAGATGGTAAACCGTAAGCAGTAAGCGGTAAA